>NZ_RZQA01000417.1:0-5505 GCF_004022915.1 Mesorhizobium sp. M7A.F.Ca.US.006.04.2.1 | reverse complement strand
GCTCACGACCTGCGCGCGGGCTACCTCAAAGCGGATTCCGCCGACCGGGCCGCGGTAACGGCCGTGATCGCCAAGGCTGCTGGCCTCGTCGGCGAATTTGACAAGCCGCGCTACATCGATTTTTCCGCCGATCTGTGCGCTCATTCACGCTCCCGCATCATCGGTTGCACGCGTTGCCTGGATCTGTGCCCTACCGGTGCGATTGCCTCGGCCGGCGACCACGTGATCGTCGACGCAGAAATCTGCGCCGGTTGCGGCAATTGCGCGGCCGCCTGTCCGACCGGTGCAGCCGCATATGCCGTTCCGGATGCGCAAACCCTGCTTCGGCGGCTGCGTTCGCTCCTGGTCACATATCGAGAGGCGGGTGGCAGGGATCCGGTCGTTCTGTTCCATGACGGCTATCACGGCGAGCCGCTGATTGACGCGCTCGCGCGGTTCGGCCCAGGCCTGCCTGCGAATGTACTGCCAGTCGCCGTGAACGAGATAACGCAATTGGGAATAGAGGCGTGGATAGCGCCGGTGGCATGGGGCGCGGCGGCGGTGATGGCGCTCGCCTCCGCGAAGCCCAAGCACGAGCTCACCGGCTTGGCCCGCAACGTCACCATCGCCAATCTGCTCGCACGATCGCTCGGCTACGGGTCGGAACTCTGCGGCCTGATCGAAACCGACGATCCGGACATGCTGAGGTTGGCGCTCGACCGTGTGCAACCGGGCTCCAGCACGCCGACGCCGGCGACCTTCCTGCCCCTGGGGGACAAGCGCAGCCTGTTGCGAAACAGCATGATCGAACTGCATCGCGCCGCGCCGACGCCAGTCGAGCGCGTAGTGCTCCCAGCGGCAGCGCCGTTCGGCGGGCTCGATATCAATGTCGAGGGCTGCACGCTCTGCCTCTCCTGCGTGTCGGCGTGCCCAACGGGTGCGCTCTCCGACAGCGAGCAACAGCCTGCATTGTACTTTTCCGAAAGTGCCTGCGTCCAATGCGGGCTCTGCGCTGCGACTTGTCCGGAGAAGGTGATCCGTCTCGCCCCGCGGATTGATTTCCCGGCATGGAGCGCGCCACGTCGGGTCGTCAAGGAAGAACAGCCCTACGAGTGTATCCGCTGCGGCAACCCGTTCGGGACCCGCAGTACGATTGAGCGGATCGTCGCCAAGCTGGAAGGCAGGCACTGGATGTTCTCGGGCGAAAACGCGCGGCGGCTGGAACTGGTGCGGATGTGCGACAATTGCCGCGTCGATGCCGCCATGAGCGAAGACCTCGATCCCTATGCCGGTCCTGGCCGGCCGGCCCCGCGAACGACAGAGGATTATCTCCGGGACCGGAACTCGGAAACCAAACGGGTCTAAACTCAGTTGCTGCGGGTCTCGGCCTGTAGGAATCGTATCAGCGCCGCCCGATGCTCGGGGTCGCGAATGGTCTGCTCGGGCATCTTGGTGCCCGGCGTGTATCTGCTCGGGCCAAGCTCGAACAGCTTCGATACCGTTTCGGGCGTCCAGACGATGTCCATCTCCCTGAAAGCGGGCGAGTATCGGTAGCCAGGCACGGATGCGATCCTGCGGCCGAAGATGCCGTGAAGCGTGGGGCCGGCGCGATCGCCCTCGTGGGGATCGAGCGTGTGGCATGCGACGCAGGCGCGGAACACCTCCGCGTCCGGATTGCCGGCATATTCGGCCATCGGATCGGTCGAACCCTCGATCTTGGTTCCGAGCCGTTGCCCGGCCTCGACATTCCATTCTCCCACCACTTGATCCCCGCCGCCGCTCAAAAGCGTCTTTCCGTCAGGCGAGAAGGCGAGAGCCCAAACCGGCACGCCCGCGGTGCTAAATGTGCGAACGGGCTGCAGGCTTTTGACGTCGAGCAGCACAATTTCACCTTTGATCGACGAGGCGGCGATGTATCGTTCATTCGCCGTGACGGCGAGCGCGGTGATCGGACTTGACGAAGCTGCAACTTCGGCCAGGATTGTCCCGCCTCGGTTCAGTTCACTCAGCTTGCCGTCCGCGCCCCCGACGAACACGCGATCGCTCCTCGTCGCCACCAGCGTGCTCAGCGGTGCAGGCATCGCGACCCTGACCGGAGCTCCGCCTTCGGCCGGCCAAAGCATGACTGCCGCGTCGTAGCCGGCACTTGCGAGCGTCCCGTCGGAGAGGTATGCGACCGCGTTGACGTTTCCCCTGTGGCCTTCGAGGACGCGCGGCTCCCCGCCGGAAAGCGGCCACACCCGCACACTGCCATCCCAGGAAGCCGAAGCGAGGGTGGAGCCGTCGGGCGACACTGCGAGCGACACGACCGGCGCTGAATGGCCTTGCAGGACGGCGACCGGCGTGCTTCGTCCGGCCTCCCAGACCGCAATGCGGCCGTCCGCCCCCGCGCTGGCGAAGCGGCCTTGCGGCAGGGCTGCGACCGCATCGACCTGCCCATCGTGAAACAGCAGCACCTCCCGTGCTTCGCCGGTCTTGATCGACCAGATGATCGCCTTGGCGTCGAAACCACCGGTGATCGCAGTTTGCCCATCGGCCGTCACGGCAATCGCCCGCACTGGTCCGCCGTGACCGCGGAGATCGGCACCCAGCGCGGCGACCCCGAAGAGGAACGGAGCAGTTGCCATCAGACACATTGCGAGCGTCGTCTTCATTGCGCACCAGGCCGTTCCGTGCTCCCTTGGCGCAGCGCCGCCGTTGCGGGCATCAAGCTTGCTGGATCGGCCATATTGTTCAAACCGTTCGAGGCAATCATATGACCCAGAATATGGAAACCGATCCCTTCAACGTCTCCATGCGCAAGTTCCTCAAGCAGGTCGGCGTGACTTCGCAGCAGGCAATCGAGAAAGCCGTGGCGGAGAAGGGCCTGAAAGGACAGGGCCGACTGACCGTGAGGGCCCTCGTCACGTCTGAGCCAGCAGGCCTGCACCATGTCGTGGAGGGCGAGATCGATCTGGGGTGAGCAGCGACCGAGGTCGGGTTCGGCTGCTACTTCGCGAACCGGATCCGCCCGGCCGGCGATGGATCATACCCGGCAAGCTCGGCGGCGCGGCTGGCGAAGGTGTCTTGCTGCAGCAAACGCAGCAACGCCTGGATCGGTTGCTGAAAGTAGGTCCGCTGCCGCATCAGCAGGTCGAAGCTTTCCCAGGCCAGTGACACGAAATCGAGGCCGGCGGCGCAGGCGGCGGCGCGGGTGGCGATTCCGCAATCGGCCCGTCCGGTGCGCACGGCGGCTGCAAGCTCGGGACCGGTAAGGCAGGGGGGCTCCAGTCGGTTGACCTCGCCGTGGCTCGCGCCGGCATCCGTCAGCAACAAAGCGAGCAGCATGTCCGCGCCTGCGCCGCGTTGACGGACCGCAATGCGCGCGCCGGTCGCAAGTACGTCGGTCAACTTGTTGAGCGATTTCGGATTGCCTGGCGCCAGCAGCAGGCCCTGCTCGCGGCGGGCGAATCCGACCAGCACCGCATCGTACAGCCGCGGCCTCGTCGCAATCGCGGCGACATTCGGGTCCGGGTCGTCGCTGTGGAAATGGATCGCGGCGACAGACACCTCGCCGCGCAGCAGGCGTGTCACGCCGGCTTCCGTGCCTTCTGTCAGAAAGGCCAGGCCGGAGCCCGACTGACGCAGGCTCCATTCGAGCAGATCATCCTGGCTGCCACCGACGATCGGCGGCGGGTCGGATTGAATCATTCCTCCGGGCCGGACCAGTCCCGACATGACCCAATGGTCGAGTTCATGTCGGGGAAACAGCCATTTGCCGGCCACCTTGCTGCAGGGGAGGCGCTGCTGCGCAATCAGTTCGTAAAGCTTGCGTTCGCCAATGCGCAGATAGTCGGCGGCTTCAGATGTCGTCAGAAATTCCATCCTGCATTGATATGCATATTTCTGTGCCGGTTCAAGAATTTGACTCTGGCGGAAGAGTTGCAGGACATTGGCGCTGGACAGGATTGCGAGGAGCAATGTCGGAAGGGCTGGGCGCATGGCAACTGATCGCGAGCGGTGACGCGACGCTGTTTGCCATCGTGCGCCTGTCGCTCGCGGTCAGCCTTTCGGCTGTCGCGATTGCCATGGTCGCCGGCCTGCCGCTTGGCGCAATTATCGCGCTCTCGCGCTTTCCAGGTCGTTCGGCGATCGTCGTGGTGCTGAACGGTTTCATGGGCCTGCCGCCGGTGGTGGTCGGGCTGACCGTCTATCTGCTGCTATCGCGATCCGGGCCGCTGGGCGAGTTCGGTCTTTTGTTCACGCCCGCCGCCATGGTCTGCGCGCAGGCGCTGCTGGTGTTGCCCATCATCGCCGCTCTGACCCGCCAGACGGTCGAGGATCTGTGGCGCGAATATCGCGAGGAACTGAACGCGATGGAGGTCGGGCCGGTGGGCCTGGTCGCGACGCTTTTGTGGGACGGCCGCTTCAGCCTCGTCACTGCTCTGCTCGCGGGCTTCGGCAGGGCGGCGGCCGAGGTTGGCACCGTCATGATCGTCGGCGGCAACATCGATGGCTTCACCCGCACCATGACGACGGCAATCGCACTTGAAACTTCAAAGGGAAATCTGCCGCTCGCCATCGGACTCGGCCTGATTCTGATTTTTCTTATCCTGCTGATCAACGCGGCCGCCTGGGGCGTGCGGGTGTGGTCCGAGCAACGGGCGGGCTAGGGGATGCGGGCCGCTCAGAGCGATCTTCCACTTGTCTTCGATGACGTGTCGCTTATCGCTGGCGCGACGACCATACTCCAGCGGGTGAACCTGACGATCGGGCCACATGCGCCGACGGTGATCGTCGGCCCAAACGGGTCGGGCAAGACCTCCCTGTTGCGGCTTTGCATGGGGCTTACTGTACCTTCGGCCGGAACCCTGACTTGGGGCGGTCGGACCCTCTCCCCGAAGACGCGGCGTGCGATCCTGTTCCAGAAGCCTGTGATGCTGCGGCGCTCGGTGGCCGCGAATGTCGCCTACGGCCTGGCTACGGCCGGCTGTCCGCGTCGGCTTCGCGCGGCGCGCACGGAGGAACTGCTCGACCGCGTGGGTCTTCTCGATCTGGCGGCACGTCCGGCACGGCATTTGTCAGGCGGGGAGCAGCAGCGGCTGGCGCTCGCTCGCGCACTGGCGCGCCAGCCCGAGATCCTGCTGCTCGACGAGCCGACAGCCAGCCTCGATCCGGCGGCGACGCGTTTTGTTGAGCAGATCATCATCACGGCTGCCCAATCGGGCACGAAGATCATCATGGCCTCGCACCATCTCGGCCAAGTGCGCAGGATCGCTGGAGACGTCGTCTTTCTTGTCCGGGGGCGTGTTTGCGAGCATGCCGTTGCCGGCGATTTTCTGGATCGTCCCGCGACTCGGCAAGCGGCTGCCTTCGTGCGCGGCGAACTCGTGCTTTAATCAACCGGACGGAGATTGAGATGCTGACCCGCCGAATGTTGTGTGCGCTTGTGGTGCTTCTGATGCTCGCGAGCGGCGCGCCTGCCCAGGAGCAGTCGATAGTTGTGGCGTCAACGACCTCGACGCAGGATTCTGGGCTGTTTGACCA
>NZ_RZQA01000416.1:0-5516 GCF_004022915.1 Mesorhizobium sp. M7A.F.Ca.US.006.04.2.1 | reverse complement strand
TGGCCGGGAATGGCGGCTTCAGCCGCGGCTGGCCCTTCTTGCCTTCGAGGCTTTCGAGAAGTGCAGTCTCCTCGCCGCAGATATAGGCGCCGGCGCCGTGGTGCATGTAGATGTCGAAATCGTAGCCGGACGTGTTGTTCTTGCCGATCAGCTTGGCCTCATAGGCCTCCTCGATCGCGCGCTGCAGCGCCTCGCGCTCGCGGATGAACTCGCCGCGCACATAGATGTAGGCGGCAACCGCACCCATGGCGAAACCGGCAAGCAGCGCGCCCTCGACCAGCGTGTGCGGGTCGTTGCGCAGGATGTCGCGGTCCTTGCAGGTGCCGGGCTCGGATTCGTCGGCGTTGATCACGAGATAGCTCGGCCGGCCATCGCTCTGCTTGGGCATGAACGACCATTTGAGGCCGGTCGGGAAGCCGGCGCCGCCACGGCCGCGCAGGCCCGACGCCTTCATCTCGTTGACGATCCACTCGCGGCCCTTGGCGACGATGCCGGGCGTGTTATCCCAGGCGCCGCGCGCCATCGCGCCGGCCAAGGACTTGTCGAACAGGCCGTAGATATTGGTGAAGATGCGGTCTTTATCCCCGAGCATTTTTCGTCCCTCAGACCGGCTTCTTGCCGAAGACGCGGATGTATTCGGCGACGCCACCCTTGGCGAGCGCCTTGGCCTGCTTGACCCAGTCGTCGCGATCGATGCGGCCCTGGAAAGAGAGATAGCCATCCACCCACTCGCGTTCGGCCTTCTTCCACGACGCGACCTGCGCGAAGGTAAAGATGCCCAGCGTATGCAGGATGCCCTCGATCTTGGGGCCGACGCCGGAGATCAGTTTGAGGTCATCGACCTGTGCCGGCCTGTCGATGCCGGCCGGGCGGTTCTTGTCCCCGAGCGACGGTTTGGCCGGCTTGGCGGCCGGTACCTTGACCTCTGGCGCCTTGAAGGCGGAGGCCGGCTCGGCCTTGGTGATGGGGCCACTGCGCTGCTTGGAAACCTGCTCGACTTTGGAGTCTGCCTTGTTGGCATTGGCGGCCGAATGCAGTGGAGCGGCAACACTCGCCGCCTTTTCAACCGCCGGCGCGACCTTGGTTTTTGAAGGCGTCTTCAACGCCGGGCTGGTTTCAGGGGCGTCGGTCTTCGGCTTGCTGGTGTTGGACGGTGCGACAGGGGCCGCGGCCGGCGCCGGCACCGGCGCTGCGACGATCGCGTCGGGTGCCGCCCTGGCGGCCTTGGCCGCCTCCCTGGCTTCCCTGTCGCGGGTCGACTTGAGGATCGCCTTTTCGCTCTTCAGCGTGGTGAGGCCGGAGGCCGGCTCCGAGCCGGTGCGGCCATTCTGCGGCCCCGGTTCCACCGCAGCACCCTTGCCGGCGTCATAGAGATCGATGATTTCAGCCAGGCGTTCCGGCGTCAGATCCTCGAACGTGTCCTTGAAGATCATCACCATCGGCGCGTTGACGCAGGCACCGAGGCATTCCACCTCTTCCCAGGACAAGGTTCCCTTGTCGTTGGTGTGGAACTGGTCGTGATGGATTTTGGAGCGGCAGACATCCATCAGCGCTTCCGAACCGCGCAGCATGCAGGGCGTGGTGCCGCAGACCTGGATGTGCGCACGCGTGCCGACCGGATTCAACTGGTACTGCGTGTAGAAGGTCGCGACTTCCAGCCCGCGGATGCGCGGCATGCCGAGCATGTCGGAGATCGTCTCGATCGCCGCCTTCGTCACCCAACCTTCCTGCTCCTGTGCTATCATCAGAAGCGGGATGATGGCCGACTGTTCACGGCCCTTCGGGTACTTCTTGATCCATTGCTTCGCAGCCGCGGCATTCGCCCGGTTGAAGGCGAAGGATGCTGGCTGGACGCTGGCTTCTGCGAGACGGCGGACTGACATTTAGCGATCGACCTCACCAAACACGATGTCGAGGGAGCCGAGAACGGCGGTGACGTCGGCCAGCATGTGGCCGCGGCAGAGGAAATCCATCGCCTGCAGATGCGCGAAACCCGGCGCGCGCAGCTTGCAGCGGTAGGGCTTGTTGGAGCCGTCGGAAACCAGATAGACGCCGAATTCGCCCTTCGGCGCCTCGACAGCGGCGTAAACCTCGCCGGCCGGCACGCGATAACCCTCGGTGTAGAGCTTGAAGTGATGGATCAGCGCTTCCATCGAGCGCTTCATTGCCTGGCGCTTGGGCGGCACCACCTTGCCATCGAGGTTCGACACCGGGCCGGTGCTCTCCTTGCCGAGCAAAAGGTCGACGCACTGGCGCATAATCTTCGCCGACTGGCGCATTTCTTCCATGCGCACGAGGTAGCGGTCGAAGCAGTCGCCGTTCTTGCCGATCGGAATATCGAAATCCATCTCCGAATAGCATTCATAGGGTTGCGACTTGCGCAGATCCCAGGCTGCACCCGAGCCACGCACCATCACGCCCGAAAAACCCCAGGCCCAGGCATCCGCCAGCGAGACGATGCCGATATCGACATTGCGCTGCTTGAAGATGCGGTTGCCGGTCAGCAGCCGGTCGAGGTCGTCGATCGACTTCAGGAACGGGTCGATCCACTTGCCGATGTCCTCGACCAGTTGACGCGGCAGGTCCTGATGGACGCCGCCGGGCCGAAAATAAGCGGCATGCATGCGCGAACCGGAGGCGCGCTCATAGAACACCATCAGCTTTTCGCGTTCGACGAAGCCCCACAGCGGCGGCGGCAGCGCACCGACGTCCATCGCCTGCGTCGTCACATTGAGGATGTGCGACATGATGCGGCCGATCTCGCTGTAGAGAACGCGGATCACCTGGCCACGCTTCGGCACCTCGATGCCGAGCAGACGCTCGGCGGCCAGCGCAAAGGCATGTTCCTGGTTCATCGGCGCGCAATAGTCGAGCCGGTCGAGATAGGGCACCGCCTGCAGATAGGTTTTGGCTTCGATCAGCTTTTCGGTACCGCGATGCAGCAGTCCGATATGCGGATCGACGCGGTCGACGACTTCGCCGTCCAGCTCCAGCACAAGGCGCAAAACGCCGTGCGCCGCGGGGTGTTGCGGGCCGAAATTGATGTTGAAGTTGCGGACGGAGGTTTCAGCCATTTACTGCTTTGCCTTCTCGTCACCCGGCAGCACGTAATCCGTACCTTCCCACGGGGACAGAAAATCGAAATTGCGGAATTCCTGCTTGAGCTCGACCGGCTCATAGATAACGCGCTTGGCCTCGTCGTCGTAGCGCACCTCGACGAAGCCGGTCAGCGGGAAATCCTTGCGCAAGGGATGGCCTTCGAAGCCATAGTCGGTCAGCAGGCGGCGCAGGTCGGGATGGCCGGAGAACAAAACGCCGTAGAGATCGTAGGTCTCGCGTTCGAACCAGTCGGCGCCGGGATAGACGCCGGTGATCGACGGCACCATGGTTTCCTCGTCGGCCTGCACCTTGACGCGGATGCGCACATTCTGCTTCGGCGACAACAGGTGATAGACGACGTCGAAACGCTTGGCCCGCGACGGATAGTCGGCGCCGCAGACATCGATGATCGAGATGAACTGGCAGCGCGCGTCGTCGCGCAGGAAGGTCATCACCTCGACCAGATCGCGCGGCTCGACATGGATGGTGAGTTCGCCATAGGCGATATCAGCCTCGTTCACGCGGCCGATCAGCTTCTCGCCGAGATAGGTCGACAGTTCGCTCAGGGATGCGGTCATGGATTTACCGTTCGATCGTGCCGGTGCGGCGGATCTTCTTCTGCAAGAGAAGAATGCCGTAGAGCAGCGCTTCGGCGCTCGGCGGGCAGCCGGGCACATAGATGTCGACCGGCACGATGCGGTCGCAGCCGCGCACCACCGAATAGGAATAGTGGTAATAGCCGCCGCCATTGGCGCAGGAGCCCATCGAGATGACGTAGCGCGGCTCCGGCATCTGGTCGTAGACCTTGCGCAGCGCCGGCGCCATCTTGTTGGTCAGCGTGCCGGCGACGATCATGATGTCGGACTGGCGCGGAGACGCACGCGGCGCGACGCCGAACCGCTCCGAATCATAGCGCGGCATCGAGGTGTGGATCATCTCGACCGCGCAGCAGGCGAGGCCGAACGTCATGAACATCAGCGACCCGCTGCGCGCCCAGGTGATGAGCGCCTCGGTCGAAGTGACCAGAAAGCCCTTGTCGGCCAACTCGTTGTTGATCTCGAGGAAGAAGGGATCGTCCTCCCCCACCGGCCTGCCGGTGTTGGGATCGATGATGCCCTTGGGCTTCGGCGCGACGAGGGTGCCTGAACTGTCGTTCAATCCCATTCCAGCGCTCCTTTTTTCCATTCATAGGCAAAGCCGATGGTCAGCACCGCCAAAAAAACCATCATCGACCAGAAACCGAGCATGCCGATCTTCGAAAACGACACCGCCCACGGAAACAGGAAGGCTACTTCCAGGTCGAAGATGATGAACAGGATCGACACCAGGTAGAAACGGATGTCGAACTTCATGCGGGCGTCGTCGAACGAGTTGAAACCGCACTCGTAGGCGGAAAGCTTTTCGGGATCGGGATTGCGGTAGGCCACCAGGAAGGGCGCGGCCAGCAGCGCCAGGCCGACAACCAGCGCCACGCCTATGAACAGGACGATGGGCAGGTATGAGCTCAAGAGTGCGTTCATGCTCGGCTTTCCGTTGGCGCCAATCCACGTTGATTACAGCACCGGACCCTAATGCGGAAGCGTGACAGTTTAACCGCTGAACCGTTTTAAGGGCCTATGCTGCAACGCGGCGAGGGTTAGCGCAGCACTTCCAGCGAAGCAAGTCAAACCTTGTTCAAAACATCGACCTGGACGGCATATCGCGGCAAACTGGTCCGATCCGCTCCTGTTTGATTTCCTTCGCTTTTTACTCCACTTTTCTCTCCTGACATGGATGCCGCCAAAACCCTGCTAGCATGGGTTGGAATCAGCCATTCGACCCTCGGTCAAAACACGTCAAAGTGATACCTGCATGAAGGAAAAGATCTCGCTCCCGATGGCCCGGCGCATCGCCCTTGCCGCCCAAGGGTTCCTCGATCCTCGCCCGACCGGCACGCCCGACCGCCGGCATTTTGCCCGCACGCTCTCCCGCACCGGCCTGTTGCAGATCGATTCCGTCAGCGCGGTGGTGCGCGCTCATTATATGCCGCTCTATTCGCGCCTTGGCCCCTACCCGTTCTCGCTGCTCGACAACGCGGCCGTGACGCGCAAGCGCATGGTTTTCGAATATTGGGCGCACGAGGCCTCCTTCCTGCCGGTCGAGACATACCCGCTGATGCGCTGGCGCATGCAGCGCGCCGAGCGGGGCGAGGAAATGTATCTGGGTCTCGCCAAATGGGGCCGCGAGCACGCCGCCTACATCGAAGAGATCTACCGCGAGGTCGCCGAGCGCGGCCCGATCGCCGCTTCCGCGCTGGAGGGCCAGAAAGGTTCGGGCGGCTGGTGGGGCTGGAGCCATGCCAAACACGCCTTCGAATGGCTGTTCTGGGCCGGCCGCATCACCACGGCGCACCGCCGCGGTTTCGAGCGCTTCTATGA
>NZ_RZQA01000415.1:0-5525 GCF_004022915.1 Mesorhizobium sp. M7A.F.Ca.US.006.04.2.1 | reverse complement strand
GGATTTTTCTAACCACCACAGCCTCATCGGTCCAGCCCGTTCTTCGAACCCCGCTTTACTGCGTCGGCTTGGGCCGTGCAAGGTGGTGTCCGTGCTCGAGACTTCTGCAAATTTCGCTTTCCCTAGACTTAAGACAAGCGCGCCGCTTACGAAGTGTTGATTTCGAGGGCCGGACGAAGATAGTCGTATCGCTATTCCATATATGGCGTCAGCACATCTTCGATCCATTTCATGAACGCGCGGACCCGGCGCGATAGATTGCTCCGATGTGCGACGACGAGGGACACGGCGAGCGGCCGGCGACGAAAATCGGGTAGGATCTCGACAAGCGCTCCACTCTCCAAGTATCGGCCAATGCCCAAGAGTGGCGCCTGGATCAGGCCGAGGCCGGCGAGGGCCGCTGCTTCGTAGGTCTGTGCGCTGTTGACGTGTAGCGCACCTGGCAACTGAAGCGTCGCGTAGCTGTCGCCGTCCGGATATTCCCATCCATAGGGTCGCGCGCCCAGCAGCGTCGAAAAATGAATTGCCCTATGTTCCTGACGCTGGAGATCTTCCAGCGATCGAGGCACGCCATGGCGCGCCAGATAGGCGGGACTGGCTGCGTTGGCCATGCGCAACAGGCCCAACGGGCGGGCAATCAGGGTCTCGTCGCGAATGGGTCCAAGCCGCAATACACAATCGAACCCCTCTTGAACCAGATCGACTTGCCGATCCGTACTCGACACCTCCAGCTCCAACTCGGGGTGAGCCGCCATGAAATCCGGCAAAGCCGGTACGATCGTTGTGCGCGCCACTTCGGTCGGAAGGTCGACCCGCAAACGGCCGCGAAGTGCCACGCGGTCGCCTGCGAACATCGAGTGCAGATCATCGACTTCAGCAAGCAGATCGCGGGCGCGGGCATGAAATGCGCGTCCGTCCTCCGTCAACCGCACGCTGCGCGTCGTCCGGTGCAGAAGCCTGACACCCACATCTTCTTCCAGCTTGCGGACCGCCGTTGAGGCTCTCCCCTTTTGGATGCCCAGGCTATCGGCCGCGCGGGTGAAGCTCCCCATTTCCGCGACCGTTGTGAAAATGAGGATGGGTTCGAGATTCTGCATTTTCGCGCCTCGGATTGTTCCCCAAAAAGAGAACAGTTGGTTCATTTCCTCGGCATTTATCACAGTTGAGAGGCACAGTAAGCTTCGAATATGGGATCTCCCCATCGGAGAATGACAAGTGTCCGAAACTGTGAACCTGCATCAGACACCGGAAATTATGACCTTGCATCGCGCCCTGTGGGCCGGCCGGATCATGAGCGCGTTTGTCGTCATCGCCCTGACGGCAGATGGCACTGTTCAGCTTTTCGCGCCGGCACAGATCGCCAGCATGTTGCAGGAAACCGGGTTGGCGATGGACCTGACCCGTGTCGTGGGTCCGATCATCCTCGCCTGCGCCATCCTCTACGCCATCCCGGTCACCGCCGTCCTCGGCGCGATCCTGGTGACGGGCTTTTTGGGAGGTGCCATCTGCGCCCATCTTCGCATCGGTGAGTTGGGGTCGCCGCCGGAAATCATCTCCCTGCTTCTGGGCGCGATGACCTGGGGCGGCCTCTATCTCCGCGATCCCCGTATCCGGGCCATTCTGCCGCTCATCCATTGAACCAACAGGGGCAGCTCTGTCCCCCGACATCAGGAGAAAACACATGTTCCTAGTAATGGGAATCACGGGAAAAGTTGGCGGCGCAACGGCAGAGCATCTGCTGGCGCACGGCAAGGAGGTACGCGCACTCATCCGCAACCGCGACAAGGCGGCCAATTGGGCGAACCAGGGCGTGGAACTGGTAGACGGCGACTGGAATGATTCGGCAGCCATCGAGCGAGCCCTCAAAGGCGTCGAAGGCGCGTTCGTCATGTTGCCCCCTGTCTGGGCGCCGTCGCCCGATTACAAAGAAGCGAGGAGCGTGATTGCTAGCTATGTCGAGGCTCTGACCAAGGCAGCGCCGCCGCGAGTGGTCGCGCTTTCGTCGATGGGTGCGAACAGAACAAGCGGGCACGGGGTGATCGCGGCCTTGTCGCTTCTGGAGCAAGGGTTTCGCGGCCTGACATCGCCAACCGCATTTGTGCGCGCGGGGGGATTCTTCGAAAATTTCCTCTACGGCTTGCAGGTCGCGCAGGGCGGAATGCTACCGGTCTACTACAATCCGACAAACCGGAAATCGACCATGGTTGCGACGAACGACATCGGCGCAGAGGTCGCAACCCTTTTGACCGGGTCGACGTGGTCAGGGCAGCGCATCGTCGAGATCGGTTCGATGGTCACCGCGGATGAAGTCGCGGAGCAGTTGGGTGAAGTCCTGAATCTCGCCGTGAAAGCCTTTGCAATTCCGCGTGCGGGGTGGGCGGAAGCGTTCGAGCAATTCGGCATCCCGAAGGGTCACTCCGGACCTGCCGAAGAAATGTTCGAGGCCGTGAATGCGGGATGGATGGACCTCGGTGTGGTGGGTACGGAGCACGTAGCGGGTACGACGTCCGCACGCGCTGTATTCGAGGCCGCGTCTAATGTGAACGGATAGGCCAAAACTGCATGAGGTTCTCCGTGATTTCGAGCTTCGCAACCCGAGATTTGGAGAACCTCTCCTTCAATGCAGGAATCTCTATCTGAACGCGATCGGCTTGAAGTCGGTGGTTTAGATCTGCGACGTCAGCTCGACCGGGAAATCGTCATTGTCGGCATCGCGCATGGCGGCGAGGCTGCGATTATCCAGCACTTCGGCGATTGCCTGCCGCACCTCCAGCATCATGTGGCGGACCTGGCAGGTCGCCTCGTCGCAATCCTCGCAGCGTTGATACTGCGTGCGGCTGGCGCAAGGGATTGGCGCCAGCGGCCCGTCAAGCACGCGCACGACATGGCCGATCTTGATTTCGGAGGCCGGCCGGGCAAGGCGGTAGCCGCCTTCCTTGCCTTTGCGGCTCTGGACGAAGCCGGCATTGCGCAACTCGCCCAGAATGGCATCGAGGAATTTCTTCGGGATGTTGTTGGCCACAGCGATGTCATTGACGAAGGCCAATTGGCCGGCCGGCAGGCCAGACAGATGCACGAGGGCCTTGAGGCCGTATTTGCCTTTTTTTGTCAGCATGCCCAGATCAACCCATAAAAGCCCCAACCACTCGCATCTGGCGACTGTTTGTGTGCAAATAATGACGTCTTCGCCGCGCGGTGATGTTTCGCGAAACAGCCACCCAATTGCACGTTAGGCATAAACGCGTTGATTCTTTGTAACGTTTTGCACTGAGAACGCGGATATTCCGCTGATAACCAGGTTATCGGCGTTCAAAAACGAAAAAAGCCGGCAGCGCGCCGGCTTTTTCGTCTGCTGTGCAGGTATCGCTGCCTCAGCGGCTGCCGTAGGTCTGGTCGAGCAGGCCGCCGGCGGCGAAATGCTCTTTCTGCACCTTGTCCCAGCCGCCGAAAACGTCTTCCACCGTCAGCAGCCGGACATCGGGGAAATCGGCCTTGTATTTCGCCGCCACAGCGGCGTCGCGGGCTCTGAGGCCGTTGCGGGCGGCGATGTCCTGGCCCTCCGGTGTGTAGAGGAAGTCGAGATAGGTCTTGGCCAGATCGCGCGTGCCGTGATCGTCGGCAACCTTGTCGACGATGGCGACCGGGAATTCGGCCAGCAGGCTGACCGAAGGCGTAACCTGCTCGAACTTGTCGTCGCCATACTCCTTGCGGATGCCGCGCGTCTCCGACTCGAAGGTGATCAGCACATCACCGATCTCGCGCTGCACGAAGGTGGTGGTCGCGGCGCGGCCGCCGGTGTCGAAGATCGGCACGTTGTTGAACAGCTTGGTGATGAACTCTTTCACCTTGGCGTCATCGCCCTTGAAGGCTTCCTTGGCGTAGGCGGTGGCCGCCAGATAGGTGTAGCGCGCATTGCCGGATGTTTTCGGGTTTGGGAAGATCACCTGCACGTCGTCGCGCACGAGATCGTTCCAGTCCTTGATGTGCTTGGGGTTGCCCGCGCGGACAAGGAACGAAGGCAGAGAATAGAAGGGCGAGGCATTGTCAGGGAAATCCTTCTGCCAGTCGGCCGAGACGAGGCCCTTCTTGACCAGGAAGTCGATGTCGATGACCTGGTTGAAGGTAACAACGTCGGCGCCAAGACCCTCGGCGATGGCGCGTGCCTGCGCCGAAGTGCCGGCATGCGACTGGTCCACGGTGACGCCCGGATGCTGGGCGATGAAAGCCTTGTTGACCTGCACGAACAGTTCGCGGCCGACATCATAGGATGCGTTGAGCAGTTTGTCGGCCGACCAGGCTTGGGAGGATGCAAGGAACAGGCCGGCGACGGTGGCAAGCCCGAGGAAAAATCGTTTCATGAAAACAGGCTCCGATGCAATGCGTTGATGGTCGGACCATAGCCGTGACGTATCATGCGCGACGAGGCATGCGCTGTCGGTTCGCGGCCTCGTCGTGGGAAAATATATCGCCTAAGTTGGCACCTGTTGGAATTCTGTTCCAGGAGATGGCTATCTTCGTCGGAGTTTTTCTGCGCCTTGTTTGCGGTGCTGCATGGCATATACAAAAGGCATATACAAAGAGCTGCCGCCATGCCCCAGAACCGTCATTCAACAACGCCGCCCAAGGAGGCGAAGCTGTTTCGCAACAACCGCAGCCCAACACGGGAGAGTTCACCCGGATCAGGAATCTGAAGGTCGAAAACTGGTTGGCGTAGCGCTTGAGCCGAGAATCAAGCCGCCGGAAAAAGCTTCCAGCGGCCGGGGCGGAACGCCACCCGGCTTTTTTGCGCCGCGGGATGATCGACCGGCAATTCGATTTCGACCCGCTGACGCTCACCACCGATCTCGAGCTCGACCCGGCGCGTGCCGGCGACGCGGCGGCTGGCGGCGACCGTGCCGGCGATGCAGCCGCTGCAGCCGTCCAGCAATTCGACATCGTGCGGGCGGAAGTAGAGCGTCGCATCGCCCGAGGGCTCGTTGGGCGCGGCAAGCCCGATCGGACGGTCGGCGAGCCAGATCTCGCCATTCTCGACTTTGACGGGAAGCGAGCTCGATTCACCGATGAAGCCGTAGACGAAGGGCGAGTTCGGCGTGTCGTAGATGTCGTCGGCGGTGCCGACCTGCTCGATGCGACCCTGGCTCATCACCACGACGCGGTCGGCAAGCTCCAGCGCCTCTTCCTGGTCGTGGGTGACGAAGACGGTGGTGTGGCCGGTGGCGTCATGGATTTCGCGCAGCCAGCGGCGCAATTCCCGGCGCACCTGCGCGTCAAGCGCGCCGAACGGTTCGTCGAGCAGCAGCACCTTGGGTTCGATGGCCATAGCCCGCGCCAGCGCCACGCGCTGCCGCTGGCCGCCGGAAAGCTGCGCCGGATAGCGCTTTTCCAGCCCCGACAGCTGGACAAGGTCCAGAAGCTCGGAGGCGCGGCGGCGAATCTCCTGCGCCGGGGGGCGCGACGGCCCGTGCCGGACCTTCAGGCCGAAGCCGATATTGTCGGCCACCGTCATGTGCCGGAACAGCGCATAG
>NZ_RZQA01000414.1:0-5554 GCF_004022915.1 Mesorhizobium sp. M7A.F.Ca.US.006.04.2.1 | reverse complement strand
AAGCCGGACACCGCCCGCCAATCCCCAGCCCTTTCCGGCATCGCGCGCGTGCCGGGTGATAAGTCGATCTCGCACCGTTCCTTCATGTTCGGCGGCCTCGCCTCCGGCGAGACCCGCATCACCGGCCTGCTCGAAGGCGAGGACGTGATGCGCACGGGCGCGGCCATGAAGGCAATGGGCGCGCATATCGAGAAGAACGGCGACGAGTGGGTGATCCGCGGCACCGGCAACGGCGCGCTGCTGCAGCCGGAAGGCCCGCTCGATTTCGGCAATGCCGGCACCGGCTCGCGGCTGACCATGGGCCTTGTCGGCACCTATGACATGGAGACGACCTTCATCGGCGATGCCTCGCTGTCGGGCCGGCCGATGGGCCGTGTGCTGGAACCCTTGCGCCAGATGGGCGTGCAGGTGCTGAAGGCGACGCCGGGCGACCGCATGCCGATCACACTGCATGGACCCAAGCATGCCGCACCGATCACCTATCGCGTGCCGATGGCCTCGGCGCAGGTGAAGTCCGCAGTGCTGCTCGCCGGCCTCAACACGCCCGGCATCACCACGGTGATCGAGCCGGTGATGACACGCGACCACACCGAAAAGATGCTGAAGGGGTTTGGCGCCAATCTGTCGGTCGAAACCGACGAGCGTGGCGTGCGCCACATCTTCATCGAAGGCCAGGGCAAGCTGACCGGCCAGACCATCGCCGTGCCGGGCGACCCGTCCTCAGCCGGCTTCCCGCTGGTGGCCGCCCTGATCGTGCCGGGTTCGGACATCACGATCGAAAACGTACTGATGAACCCGACCCGCACCGGCCTGCTTTTGACGCTGCAGGAGATGGGCGGCAACATCGACATCCTCAACCCGCGCAATGCCGGCGGCGAGGATGTCGCCGACCTGCGGGTACGTTACTCCGAGCTCAAGGGCGTCATCGTGCCGCCCGAGCGGGCGCCGTCGATGATCGACGAGTATCCGGTGCTGGCGGTCGCTGCGAGCTTCGCCGAGGGCGAAACGCTGATGCAGGGGCTGGAGGAGTTGCGGGTGAAGGAATCCGACCGGCTGTCGGCCGTCGCCAACGGGCTGACGCTCAACGGCGTCGACTGCACCGAAGGCGAAGCTTCGCTTGCCGTGCGCGGCAAACCGGGCGGCAAGGGCCTTGGCGGCCATCCCAATGGCAAGGACACCACCGTGCAGACCCATCTCGATCACCGCATCGCCATGAGCTTTCTGGTCATGGGGCTGGCGACGGAAAAGCCGGTGACCATTGACGACGCCGCCATGATCGCGACCAGCTTTCCGGAGTTCATGGGGCTGATGACGGCGCTGGGCGCGGAGATCGGGTGACGGTCGTGGCAACCAATAGCCTTGGTACGTTGGCAGGCCAGCGCCCAACCCTTTCGGCGGTCTGCCAATGACACACGTCTTCACCATCGCCATCGACGGCCCCGCCGGCGCCGGCAAGGGCACCCTCGCCCGCCGGCTGGCCGACCACTACCGCCTCAACCTGCTCGACACCGGCCTCACCTACCGTGCCGTGGCCTATGCGCTCATCCAGCACGCGCTGCCGCTCGACAATGTCTCGGCGGCTGAAACCGCTGCCCGCCAGGTCGATCTGGCAAAGCTCGACCGGACGGTCTTGTCGGCGCATGCGGTCGGCGAGGCGGCCTCCAAGGTCGCAGTGTACCCGACCGTGCGGCGCATCCTCGTCGAAAAGCAGCGCGACTTCGCCAAGACACCGCCGGGTGCGGTGCTCGATGGGCGCGACATCGGCACCGTGGTGTGCCCCGACGCCGACATCAAACTCTATGTGACGGCGAGCGCCGAGGTGCGAGCACAGCGCCGGCTGGCCGAGATCGAGAGCATCGGCGGGACCGCTGATTTTACCGAGATCCTCGCCGATATCATGCGCCGCGACCAGCGCGACATGGGCCGTGCCGACTCACCTTTGAAGCCGGCCGCCGACGCGCACTTGCTTGATACCAGCGAAATGGCTATAGAAGCCGCGTTTCTTGCAGCCATGGCGATCATCGATGACGTCTTGGCCAAGAGAGACTAGGTCTGATCCGGGTTTTTCCCTCGTCTTTCCGTTGTCGGAGGCGAAGAAAATACCCATATCGGGCACGAACCAGCCTGCCAGCATTCTACATGCGCCGGAATTGCCGCTTAAAGAGCGGCCCAGGGCTTTTGTAGCCCGGAACGCCGGCAGGCCAACGCAACGCTAACCCACGGCGCCCGTCCCGCTTCCAGATGCGGGGCACTCCAGGAGAAACAATGTCAGCTGCAAATCCCACTCGCGATGATTTCGCGAGCCTGCTCGAAGAATCATTCACCACCGGTCACTCCGGCGAAGGCCAGGTCGTCAAGGGCACGATCACGGCGATCGAAAAGGACATGGCCATCATCGACGTCGGCCTCAAGGTCGAAGGCCGCGTGCCGCTGAAGGAATTCGGCGTCAAGGGCAAGGACACTACCCTCAAGGTTGGTGACACCGTCGAAGTCTATGTCGAGCGCATTGAAAACGCGCTTGGCGAAGCAATGCTTTCCCGTGAGAAGGCCCGTCGCGAAGAGAGCTGGGTCCGCCTCGAAGAGAAGTTCACCAAGGGTGAGCGCGTCGAAGGCGTTATCTTCAACCAGGTCAAGGGCGGCTTCACGGTCGACCTCGACGGCGCCGTGGCCTTCCTGCCGCGCAGCCAGGTCGATATCCGCCCGATCCGCGACGTCTCCCCGCTGATGCACAACCCGCAGCCCTTCGAGATCCTCAAGATGGATCGCCGCCGCGGCAACATCGTGGTGTCTCGCCGTACCGTGCTCGAAGAGAGCCGCGCCGAACAGCGTTCGGAAATCGTGCAGAACCTCGAAGAAGGCCAGGTTGTCGAAGGCGTCGTCAAGAACATCACCGATTACGGTGCGTTCGTCGACCTCGGCGGCATCGACGGCCTGCTGCATGTCACCGACATGGCATGGCGCCGCGTCAACCATCCGACCGAAATCCTCAACATCGGTCAGACGGTCAAGGTGCAGATCATCCGCATCAACCAGGAAACCCACCGTATCTCGCTCGGCATGAAGCAGCTCGAGAGCGATCCGTGGTCCGAGATCGGCACCAAGTTCCCGATCGGCAAGAAGATCAAGGGCACCGTCACCAACATCACCGACTACGGCGCGTTCGTCGAGCTGGAGCCGGGCATCGAGGGTCTCATCCACGTTTCGGAAATGTCGTGGACGAAGAAGAACGTGCATCCAGGCAAGATCCTGTCAACGACCCAGGAAGTCGACGTGGTGGTGCTCGAAGTCGATCCGGCCAAGCGCCGCATCTCGCTCGGCCTCAAGCAGACGCTCGAGAATCCGTGGCAGGCTTTCGCCTCTAGCCATCCGGTCGGCAGCCAGGTCGAGGGCGAGGTCAAGAACAAGACCGAGTTCGGCCTGTTCATCGGCCTCGAAGGCGACGTGGACGGCATGGTGCACCTTTCCGACCTCGACTGGACCCGTCCGGGCGAGCAGGTCATCGAAGAGTATAATCGCGGCGACATGGTCAAGGCGCAGGTGCTCGACGTCGACATCGACAAGGAGCGCATCTCGCTCGGCATCAAGCAGCTGGCCAAGGATACGGTCGGCGAAGCGGCGACTTCAGGCGAACTGCGCAAGAACGCGGTCGTTACCTGCGAAGTCATCGGCGTCAAGGATGGCGGTCTGGAAGTGCGGCTGGTCGACAGCGGCATCGAAACCTTCATCAAGCGCTCCGACCTGAGCCGTGACCGCGACGAGCAGCGCCCCGAGCGCTTCACCGTCGGCCAGAAGGTCGATGCCCGCGTCATCGCCTTCGACAAGAAGACCCGCAAGCTGCAGGTCTCGATCAAGGCGCTGGAAATCGCCGAAGAGAAGGAAGCGGTCGCTCAGTACGGCTCGACCGACTCCGGCGCTTCGCTGGGCGACATCCTGGGTGCCGCGCTGAAGAAGCAGGGCAGCTAAGTCTTCGCACCGCGAAGCCTTCGCACAGGCTCCAAAACAAAACCCCGCCGGAGCGATCCGGCGGGGTTTTTCTTTGACCTAGGTAAAGGTTGGAAAGTTACGCCCTGCCGTAAAGCGGCACCAGCGTGCCGCTCATCGCCTGATTGGCCGGCGAGGCGAGATAGGCGATGGCCTCGGCGGCGGCTTCGAGGCTGACCCATCTTGTGACATCGGCATCCGGCATATCGGCGCGGTTTGCCGGCGTATCTAGCGTCGACGGCGCCACGGCATTGACCAGGATGCCCTTGTGCTTCAGCTCTTCGGCCATCGCCACCGTCATGGCTGCCACCGCCGCCTTGCTGGCGGCGTAAGCGACCATGCCGGCGCCGCGCCGCGGATCGAGCCCGGCGCGCGCGGTGACGTTGACGATGCGGCCCGCCGTGTCCGACGACAGCATCGAGCGGATCGCGGCGCGGCAGCACAGGAAGGCGGTGCGCGCATTGGTGTCCATCATCTCGGCAAAGGACGCCGACTCGATCTTTTCAACAGGCGCCGAGGTGAAGCCGCCAGCCAGATGGATCGAGCCCCAAAGGCCCGGAACCTGGCTATAGAACGCTTCGACCTTCGCGGGGTCCGAGAGATCGACGTTGTGCACCAGCTGGACACGGTCATGCGAGGTAAAGGGGAAATGCGTAGGGGCGGCGGCATGAGCATTGGGCACATGGCAGATCGCGCCGTCGCTCAGCAGTTTGCCGACAACCGCACCGCCGAGCGCACCGGTCCCACCAGTCACGACGATATGCTTGCCTTCAAGTGTTTCCGTCATCTTGGACGCTCCTGTCATTTTTTTATCGTTAGGTCGTTTCTGTGCCGCCGACGCGAAGCGTCGCGCCTTTTGCGCCATCACTCAATTGACATCTCGACATGGCAGTTGTCGCGTCTTTGCATGCGTCCGACACTTCAGCCGTGGTCCGCCAAAACGGGAAACCCGCGCTTCAGTCAACTGTGATTTCGATGACGCGCGGCAGTCCGGTGGCCCGGGCGCGCTTCAGCGCGTCCGCGAGAGCATCGATATCGGCAAGCCGTTCGGCGCCGATGCCATAGGCCTCGGCCAGCTTGCAGAAATCCGGCGGCGCCGGCGATACGCCGACCGGCTCGACGCCGACATCGAGCATCGAGGTTTCGATCTCGCGGTAGCCTCTGTTGTTCCAGACGACGAAGATGACCGGTACCCGCGCGTCGAGCGCGGCGCCCAGTTCCGGCAGCGTGAACTGGAAGCCGCCGTCACCCGTGAGGCAGACGACCGGCGCATCGGGTATCGCAAGGGCCGCGCCAATTGCGGCCGGCGGGCCGTAGCCAAGCGCGCCGAAGCCGGTGGCGGCATTGAACCAACCGCCTGGCCGATCATGGTCGTAATAGAGGTTGGCCGCATAGATCGGCTGCGTCGAATCGCCGACGATGAGCGCGCCCGGCAAAGCGTCGCGGATCATCTCGACGGCGCGCACCTGCCCCTGCAGTGTCGGATTGAGCTCGGCAAAGGCTGCTTTGCGTGTAGTAGCGGCGCGCGACGAACCGCCCTCGCTTGCCCGGACATGGCGGGTTTTCAGAAGCA
>NZ_RZQA01000413.1:0-5566 GCF_004022915.1 Mesorhizobium sp. M7A.F.Ca.US.006.04.2.1 | reverse complement strand
TCGCGCAGGCGGTCGACCGGCTCGGCTTTCCCGGCGTGCTGTTGCCGACCGGCCAGAATTGCGAGGATTCCTGGATCACCGCGACGGGCCTCGCGACACTCACCGAAAAACTGAAGTTCCTGGTCGCGCTGCGGCCGGGCGTGACGCTGCCGACTTTCGCCGCACGCCAGACCGCCGCCCTCGATCGCTTGAGCAATGGCCGCCTGCTGCTCAATGTCGTGGTCGGCGGCAACCCGACCGAGCTCGCCGGCGACGGCGTCTTCCTGCCGCATGACGAGCGCTATGCCCAGGCGCATGAATTCCTGACCATCTGGCGCGGCCTGGTGTCCGGCGAGCGGGTCAATTTCAACGGCAAATATTACCGCGTCGAAAATGGCCGCCTCGACCTTCTGCCGCACCAGGAACGGCCGCCGCTCTATTTCGGCGGATCGTCGGATGCGGGCCAGGACCTCGCCGCAGACCTCGTCGACATGTATCTGACCTGGGGCGAACCGCCGGCGCAGGTGGCCGAGAAGCTGGCCGCGGCGCGCGCAAAGGCGGCGCGGCGCGGCAGAAAACTGCGCTTCGGCATCCGGCTGCATTTTATCGTGCGCGAGACCGAGGACGAAGCCTGGCGCGCCGCCGACCGGCTGATCAGCCATGTCACCGACGCCCAGATCGAAAACGCGCAGGCGCGCTTCCTCAACCAGATGGATTCGGTCGGCCAGCGCCGCATGGCGGAGCTGCATGGCGGCCGCCGTGACAGGCTGCTCGTGTCGCCCAATCTGTGGGCCGGCGTCGGGCTGGTGCGCGGCGGCGCCGGCACGGCGCTGGTCGGCACGCCGGAACAGATCGCCGGGCGCATCCGCGAATACCAGGCGATCGGCATCGATACCATCATCGGCTCGGGCTATCCGCATCTCGAGGAGGCCTACCGCGTCGCCGAGCTTCTGTTTCCGAAACTCGGGCTCGGCACCAGGCGGCAGCGGGCGCATGAGAACATCGCCAACGAATTCTCGGTCGGCTTCCATGGCGCCAACCGCCTGCAGGCTTCGTCATGAGCTTTTCCACGCGCCTGCATAGCAACGCCACCGGCTGGCTGCTGCCGGCGCTGATCATTGCCGGCTGGGAGATTGCCAGCCGCGCCGGCGTCATGCCGGCCAACGTGCTGCCGGCGCCCAGCGCGGTCGCCGAGGCCTTCTGGCGGCTGACGCTGTCGGGCGAACTGATCCGCAACATCGGCGTCTCGACCGCGCGCGCCCTTGCCGGCTTTGCCGTCGGCGGTTCGATCGGTTTTGCGCTCGGCCTTGCCAACGGGCTATCGACGCTCAGCCGCGGCCTGACCGACACGACGCTGCAGATGATCCGCAACATTCCGCATCTGGCGCTGATCCCGCTGGTCATCCTGTGGTTCGGCATCGACGAGGAAGCCAAGCTGTTCCTGGTGGCGCTCGGCGTGTTCTTTCCGATCTACGTCAACACGCTGCTCGGCATCCAGAGCGTCGACCCACAGCTGGTCGAGATGGGCCGCGTCTACGGCATGGACCGTCGCACGCTATTCTCCCGCGTCATCCTGCCCGGCGCGCTGCCGTCGATCTTCGTCGGCCTGCGCTATGCCCTGGGCATCATGTGGCTGACGCTGATCGTCGCCGAAACCATCTCGGCCAGTTCGGGCCTCGGCTACATGGCCATGCAGGCGCGCGAATTCCTGCTGATCGATGTCGTCGTGCTGTCGATCCTGATCTACGCGCTGCTCGGCAAGCTCGCCGACAGCCTCGCCCGCCTGCTTGAGCGGCTGTCGCTTGGCTGGCATCCGGCCTTCCAGAACGGATGAGAGATTGCCCATGACCGCCGCCAGCCTGACCGCAGCCCGTTCCTTCGTCGCCACGCCGGTGCGGCCGATCGGCTCCGTCGAAGGACAGCGGGCCTTTGCCTTCAGGCATGCCGGCAAGCGCTTCGGCGACAAGACCGTGCTCGACGGCATCGACCTGGACGTGCCGGCCGGGCAGTTCCTTGCCGTCATCGGCAAGAGCGGCTGCGGCAAGAGCACGCTGTTGCGGCTTCTGGCCGGGCTCGACCGGCCGACATCGGGATCGCTGTCCTTCGGCGTCGAAGAGGAAGGACACAGCCGCACGCGCTTCATGTTCCAGGAGCCACGGCTCCTGCCCTGGGCCAGCGTGGTGAAAAACGTCGAGGTCGGGCTGACCGGCATCGCCACCGATAGCGAAGCGAGGCACCGCGCGCTCGACATCCTCGGCGAGGTCGGGCTTGCCGACCGGGCCGACGAATGGCCTTCGGTGCTGTCCGGAGGTCAGAAGCAGCGCGTGGCGCTGGCCCGCGCGCTGGTCGGCCACCCGCAGATCCTGGCTCTCGACGAGCCGCTCGGCGCACTCGACGCCCTGACCCGCATCGAGATGCAGCAGCTTCTGGAACGCATCTGGATCGCGCAGAAGTTCACGGCCGTGCTGGTCACGCATGATGTCGCCGAAGCGGTCGCGCTCGCCGACCGGGTCGTGGTGATCAGTGAAGGCCGGGTCGCGCTCGATCTGGATGTGCCCGTGGAACGGCCGCGCCGGCGCGGTTCGGTGGAGCTGGCCCGGCTGGAGGGCAAGATTCTGGATCGGCTGTTCGGGTAGGGCTGTCGGGGGCAGGGCCCTGGAGGACCGCCTTCCCCCACTCCGTCGCTGCTTCGCAGCGCCACCTCTCCCCCTCCGGAGGGAGAGGAAGGGAGCCAACCTTGCGTAAGCTCGCACCCTTCCTCTACCCCGTCGATCGGGGGAGAGGTGGCCCGAAGGGCCGGAGTGGGGGTCGACCTTTCATCAAGCTCACCCGCTTGACCGGTTCGCCCACACCAACCCGATCAGCCCGACCAGCATGGTGACGACGCCGATATAGAGCCATTGCGACTGGCCGGTCATGAAGCTGCCGCCGACAACGCCGATGCCTTGCAGCGACCACAGCGCGCCGACGGCAAGCACAATCAACGCCAGCAGATTTTTGGTCAGCCTCATTGCCGGATCTCCCTTTTGAAGTCGATTGGTTACAGCATCGGGACCGCGATAAAAGAGCCAAAGGAAGTGGCCCGGCCGCGCCGAGCTCTACTTGGATATTAATGTTCGATCTTGTCAAACGGATGCCCGATAGCAACACAAAGATCATCGTTGATTGACCATCGCGTGCCGGAAAATCCCTGACAGACTGTTACCCAGCGACTCCAAACGTGTGCCATTGCCACGGAACCGCCAGATCACTGCCGCATTTCCCGCCTTATTTGGCACCTAACGGCTGGGGTCTGTCAAAAACGGAGCCATCCCCCAAATATGAAGAACCCAAAACAGACCGCGATTGTCGCGGTAACGATCGCTGCTGGCCTGATGGTCGGCGCTTCTTCGGCGACCGCCGCCGCCCAGTGCGGCCGCGCCTCGTGGTACGCGCTGCACTCCAGAACCGCCTCGGGCGAGCGCATGAACCCGTCGGCGATGACCGCCGCGCATCGCACCTTGCCTTTCGGCACCAAGCTCAGGGTGACCAACAAGAACAACGGCCGCAGCGTCGTCGTGCGCATCAACGATCGCGGTCCGTTCATCAAGGGACGCGTGCTCGACCTGTCGAAGGGCGCGGCCGGCCAGCTCGGCTTCATCGGCTCCGGCCACACTTCCGTGTGCATGGCGCGCGTCTAGAGCTTCCTGTGTCCGGCAAGGGCCGGACACACTACCTACACATTTCGCAGCCGCACACTGAGCCGGCTGGCGCCGTTCGGCCCCGATTTCCATGGCCTTGAACCAAAGAAGCATTGGTCACGCAGCGTGACGTATTGCATCGCAGCAATTAGTTGTTAACTTCCCCGCGAGACATTTAGGCTCGGCGCTGCTCGTCGTCCCTTCGGTCGCAGGCAGCAGCGGGGTTTCTCGATGTTCTACCAGCTCTATGAGATGAACCACGCCGCCCTGCAGCCGGCGCGCCTCTATGCCGACGCGGTGCGGATGTTCTACTCCAATCCGCTCAATCCGTTTTCCCACACGCAATGGGGCCGTTCGATCGCGGCGACGGCCGAACTGTTCGAGCGCACCACGCGCCGCTACGGCAAGCCGGCCTTCGGCCTGAGCAAGACCGTGGTCGACTGGAAGAGCGTCGAGGTCGCCGAGAAGACCGTCTGGTCGAAGCCGTTCTGCAATCTCGTGCGCTTCGAGCGCGCTGTCCCCGCCGGGCGCAAGCCCGATCCGAAGCTTCTGATCGTGGCGCCGATGTCTGGCCATTATGCGACGCTGCTGCGCGGCACGGTGGAAGCGATGCTGCCCTATGCCGACGTGCACATCACCGACTGGGTCGATGCCCGCATGGTGCCGCTTGCCGACGGCCAATTCGATCTCGACGACTACATCGACTATGTCATCGACATGCTGCACACGCTGGGGCCGGACACGCATGTGATGGCGGTGTGCCAGCCTTCCGTGCCGGTGCTGGCCGCCGTGGCGCTGATGGAATCCAAGGGCGACCCGTTCGTGCCCTCGACGATGACCTTGATGGGCGGGCCTATCGACACGCGCAGCAACCCGACCGCGGTCAATCTGCTGGCGCAGGAAAAGGGCATCGACTGGTTCCGCGACAATGTCGTGATGCATGCGCCGTGGCCGGTGCCAGGCTTCGGCCGCGAGGTCTATCCAGGCTTCCTGCAGCTGTCCGGCTTCATGAGCATGAACCTCGATCGCCATATCATCGCCCACAAGGACTTCTTCATGCATCTGGTGAAGCATGATGGCGACAATGCCGAGAAGCACCGCGATTTCTACGACGAGTATCTGGCGGTCATGGACCTGACGGCTGAATTCTACCTGCAGACCGTCGACACCGTCTTCGTGCGGCAGGCCTTGCCAAAGGGCGAGATGACGCATCGCGGCACCAGGATCGATCCATCGGCGATCCGTAACGTCGCGCTGTTCACGGTCGAAGGCGAGAACGACGACATATCAGGCCTTGGCCAGACCAAGGCGGCGCATGATCTTTGCCCCAATATCCCGGCTGAGCGGCACGCCCATTACATGCAGCCGGCGGTCGGCCATTACGGCGTGTTCAACGGTTCGCGCTTCCGCTCCGAAATCGTGCCGCGCATCGTCGACTTCATCACCAGCTACGGCCGCCAGGAGCGTGTCGCGGCGAAGCCGAAGCTGGTCCGCGCCGCCAAGAGATAATGCACGTCGTCCAAAATTGCGGGTTTTGGGACGATGACATGCATAAAACCAAGCTTAACGGCGATAAACCGTGCGATTGACCGGTAAAAGCCGGCCGGCTGGCTGATTCTGTTGCACAAGTGCCGCTGTCCAGCCCCTCGGGTAACCATGCCGACAATCCGACCGTCGTCGTAATTGACACGGACTGTAAATCCCCCTTAACCTTTCGTTAATAACAAAGGGTGAGCGGGGACAATGATTTCCTCATCGATGGCGCGACGGCTGCGCGTGTATGTGGCGGCCGGGCTGGCAATGACGGCGGGCTGGGTGGCACCGGCCTTGGCGGGTGGAGCGATGGCGACCGGGGGGCTCACCTCGCAGCCGATCGGCCACTATGATTTCTGCAAGCTGCATCCGGG
>NZ_RZQA01000412.1:0-5580 GCF_004022915.1 Mesorhizobium sp. M7A.F.Ca.US.006.04.2.1 | reverse complement strand
CTCGGCGGCCAGGTGCACGAAACGCTGCGTTCCTACACCTATCTTTATCCGCACACCGGCAGCGTCCACTCCGAGGATGCGCACGGCAAGAACGTCTACAACGACCCCGATCTCGCCGCCGCCTGCGCGCTCGAATATGTCGAACAGGGGTTCAACGCCGTCAAACTGGACCCGGCCGGCCCCTACACCGCCTTCGACGGCCACCAGCCGCGTCTTGTCGATATCGACCTGTCCACCCGCATGATCAAGGCGATCCGCGAGGCGGTCGGCACCCGCGCCGACATCCTGTTTGGCACGCACGGCCAGTTCACAGCGTCCGGCGCGCTGCGCATGGCGCGCGCCATCGAGCCCTATGATCCCTTGTGGTTCGAGGAGCCGGTGCCGCCTGACATGCCCGAAGTCATGGCGCAAGTGGCCCGCGCGACCTCGATCCCGATCGCCACCGGCGAACGGCTGACCACCAAGTTCGAGTTCGCCCGCGTCATCGAGAACCGCGCCGCGACCATCCTGCAGCCGGACCTCGGCCGCTCCGGCGGCATTCTCGAAACCAAGAAGATCGCGGCGATGGCCGAGGCCTACCACATCCAGATCGCCCCTCACTGCTATTGCGGGCCGATCGTCGGTGCGGCCAACATCCAACTGGCGGTGACGCTGCCCAACTTCCTCATCCTGGAATCGCTGAAGCAGTGGGACGGTTTCCATGCCACGCTCTTGAAGAAGAAGATCGAGTGGCAGGACGGCAATGTCATCCCCTCGAAGGAGCCCGGCCTCGGCGTCGAGCTCAACGAAGCGGTCTGCGACGCGCATCCCTATACGGGCAAGGACCTGCATTTGCAGATGATGCAGACCCCGCTGATGCCGTGAGCGAAAGCTACGCCTTCATCGGGCTTGGCCATCTCGGCGGCAACCTTGCCGCCAGCCTGATCCGCAACGGCTTTGCCGTCACCGTCTTCGACCGCGATCCGGCCGCCGCTGAGCGCCTGGTGGCGCTCGGCGCCACCGCCGCGAGCAGCCCGGCCGAGGCCGCCGGCCGGGCCGGCAATGCCATCACGTGCTTGCCTTCGCCCAAGGTCAGCGAAGCGGTGCTGGCCGGACCCGGCGGATTGCTAGAGGGCCTTCCCAAGGGCGGTACCTGGATCGAGATGTCGACCAACGGCCGCGACGAGATTCTTCGCCTTGCGGCCCTCGCCTCGGCCAGGGGCGTCGAGACGCTGGAATGCCCGGTCACCGGTGGCGTGCATCTGGCGGCGGCTGGCAAGATCACCGCGCTGGTCGGCGGCGATCCAGCGCTCTACGAACGTCATCGGCCGGCCATCGAGGCGATGTGCGCAAAGTCGTTCCTGATGGGTCCGGTCGGCTCGGCGGCGGTGATCAAGGTGATCACCAACATGCTCGCCTTCATCCATCTCGTCGCCGCCGGCGAGGCGCTGATGCTGGCGAAACAGGGCGGGCTCGACCTCGCCCAGTCCTACCATGCCATCTCAGCCTCCTCCGGCAACAGCTTCGTCCATGAGACCGAAAGCCAGCTCATCTTGAACGGCTCCTACGACATCGGCTTCACCATGGACCTGGCGCTGAAGGACCTCGGCTTCGCGCTGGCGATGGGCAGGGAATTCAGACTGCCGCTCCAACTGGCGCCGCTTGTGAGTGAGATTTTCCAGATGGGCAAACAGGAATATGGCGGCAGCGCCTGGTCCACCCAGATCGTCAAATTGCTCGAGGATGCCGTCGATACCGACCTGCGCGCGCCCGGTTTTCCGGCCAAGCTGGAACTCTGACATCAGCCAGTTATCAAGCGATTTCAGGACGTTGGATTGATGGGCGGATTCATCTGAATCAATCTGTCAACGGCTTGATTCAGTATCTGAGCGTCAATGCACCCGGCAGGATCTCGAAGGTCGCGGGTATGCGTCCCGGCGACTCGCCGTCTATATCGACCAGGGCGCCACTCTCTGACGCATCGCCGAGCGGCTCGACCACCACTTTCCTGCCGCGCAGGATGGTGATCGCCGGATGGTTGCGGTGCCGGCCGCCATAGAGCAGCCGGATGTCCCAGATCAGCTTCAGCTTGCCGGCGGCGCGCAGGATGACGATGTCGAACTGCCCGTCGGTGATTTCGGCATCCGGCGCGATCATCATGCCGCCGCCGAAGAACTTTCCATTGGCGACCGCCACCAGCGCCATGCGCGCTTCGACGGGTGCGCCGTCGTCGACCGTGATCCTGACGTCCTGAAAACGGTAGCGGATGAACTCCACCACGGTGCGCCACAGGAACAGTGCCTTGGCCGACATCCTGCCCTTGCGCTTGTCGGCATTGACGGCGCGGTCGGTGGCGCCGGACAGGCCGAGACTGGCGATGTTGATGAAGTGCCGGCTGGCCAGCGCGCCGTGATCGTCGATGTAGCCGATGCGCCCGGCATCGACCTTGCGACCCTTGGCTTCGGCCAACCGCTTCAGCACGGCATCCACCTCTTTCGGCAGGCCGAGCCCGCGCGCGAAATCGATGCCGGTGCCGCACGGCAACAGGCCAAGTTCAGTGATCCGGCCGCTCTCCTGGGCCGCCTGCAGAAGCCCGTCGGCCACTTCGCTGGCGGTGCCGTCACCGCCGGCCGCAATCACCAGATCGAAGCCAATCATTGCGAGATCGATTGCCAGCCTTTCGGCATCGCCTTCGGCCTGCGTTTCGCGCAGCTCGAATTCGCCGAAATGCTTTTTCAGCGACACGGCAACATCAGGCCAATGCCGTTTCAGCCGGCCGCCACCGGCAATCGGGTTGAGAACCACTCCGACTTTCAAAATACCCGCCCTCCCCGGCGCCGGACATGCAGGTCCGATCCTTTGCCGGCATTGAAGCCCGCGACCACCGGCGGAGCAAGGGGCGCTGTCGGCTCGTACGCAAAAAAGCGGGCGGGCTGTCTAAAGCAGCCGGCGCTCGAATTCCCCGGTTTGTGGCTAACGATCCCCGGTAATCCCGCTATCCACAGGGCAGCGGCCATTCCCCAGGACCCTTACTCGGCGTACATTAAACCCATCTCAGGCGGCTACCGATCATCAAGCCGAAAGGCGAAGTGAAAGGCGGATTTCCTGAGGCCCGTACGGCCCGAAGCGAGAGCAGGCTTGCCTGTTTCGAGGGACGGAGCCGAGACCTACGGGGCCGCGGAAAGCGTGCCAACGCCGACGGCGGACCGATGCTGCCATGAAGGACGGCAAAAACCTTCGATGGTGCGCAGGGCAAAGCTCGCAAGGGTGGAGACCGGCGTGGTCCCGAACGGACGCTGCTCTCGGGCGGCGGACTGGCAGGACCGTCAAAATCAAGGCCGGCAAGGCGCGACGACTTTACGGAAGTTGCTGCCGCGACCGTGTCCTGATCTGACAGGGAGGCGCTGGGAGAAATCCCGGCGCCGACTGTCTTTTTGGCCCCCCGATGCCCTTTGGCGGCGATCTTGCGAGCGCCGCTTCTCCACGCGCTAAAATCGGTTAGTATCGCCTGGTCAGAGCCCGTTTGAAAACGCGCTCTGCCGAGTCGGATGGCGTGGTTTTCGAGAACCGAAGCGTAGCGGACCTTTGAGTCCGTGAGCATCGGAAGCGCAGAAAACCGCGTCAGGCGGCCGGCAGAGTAGCGTTTACAAATGGGCTCGTAGAAGGGGGATACTTCATGACGCTCATCCAGAAGCTTGCCGTTGCCTATGCTTTCCTGTTCTTCGGCGTCGTCGCCATCGGCTACATACCGGCGTTCAACGATGCCAACGGCAATCTGTTCGGCCTTTTCTCGCTGCAATGGTATGACGACCTGCTGCACGCCTTCTCCGGCGTCTGGGCGCTGGCCGCCGCCTTCATCTCCCACCGCCAGGCAGTGTTCTATTTCAAGCTGTTCGGCTCGGTCTACCTGTTCGACGGCGTGCTCGGGCTGGTCACCGGTTCCGGCTGCCTCGACGCCGGTATCTTCATCAACGGCTTCCGCTCTCTCAACGATATCGAATTCCCGGCCCGCTTCTTCGCCAACCTGCCGCACATCGTCATTGGCGGCTTCGCCGTCTATGTCGGCTTCCGGCTGGCCAGGCGCGTACACGACCACTTCGCCACGGCCTGACCAGGCATGTTCCTGTTCCGCTGGCTGAAGCGCATCATCAAGACGATCCTCTGGCTGATCGTCGTCGTCATCCTCATCCCGATCGCCGGGCTGAGCTACGGCTTCCTGACGACGTCGTCGCTCGACAAGACGCCGCTGCCCGGCATTGCCGACGGCGCGCCGCCCAAGGCGCTGGCCGACAAGGTCCGCGCCGAGATCCCCGGCTACCAGCGGCCGGAGGAATCGACCTTCCTGACCTATCCGGAATGGGCGATCGTCTACGCCGCGCGCGAATATGCCGGCTTCGTCGACAAGGAGCAACCGAGCGGCTTCCCCTACTGGTCCTATATCGGCCGCTTCTGGCAGGACTACGCCATGGTCATCCGCGCCAGCGCTCCCTACAAGTTCAACTACGCCAACCACCAGATGCTGGTCATCATCGGCACCAGCCACTCGATCGAGCATATCCTGCAGTGGGCCTATGAGAACACGGTCGGCCGCATCACCGAGGCGACGACGGCCAAGCGCACCGCCGCCGACATTTATCAGGCCAAGGTGGCGGCGGACTATGCCGCGTTTCTCGACCAGGTGCCGTGGTATCAGTTCCCCTATGCCGACAAGCGCGCCGGCCTGTTTGCCGTGCAGTCGGCGCCGGGCGACAGCTCGATCCGCACCAGCGAACGCAAGCTGGCGTTCGGCCTCGCCGACACCATCAAGCAGGGCTATGCCGACCTGATCAAAAAGGCCCTCGCCGCCACAATGGACCCCGCCTTGCTCGACATCCATGTCTGGGCCAAGGGACCCGTCGGCGAAGCCACGCGCAACGAGCCCGACACCTTGCTCGAACGCGACATGGGCGCTGACGGCACGATCTTCGTCACCAGGCGCTATCAGGTCTTCACCGAAATGATCCCGCGGCTGATCGACAAGGGCGTGTCCTTCGTCGAGTTCGGCGGCAATGACGAGATCATGGTCACGGTGCTCTCCACCGATACGATCGCCGTTCCCGAAGGCATGCGCATCCTGTTCAGCTATCCGCTGCCGGCCGATCAATCCACGCGCCGCACCGGCATGGTCGTCGCCGTGCGTAAGCTGCATCTCGTGCTGCCGGCGCTGATCAAGTCCGGCGCCAGGCTCGAACACGTCTACGATTACTGAGGCCTTTCGGTCACGCCCGGCCAAGATTAGGCATTTCCTGGCCTCCGCCACGCCCATTCCACAATCGCGGCCAAATCCCGCCTTGTTCGCGCGCGAAGGAATGGGAAGAAATGGAAGGGCTGCCGGGGGGCATCTCGAAGGGACAAGACCGTGATCAAGACCGCCCTTGTCGCCATGACCATTGTCGGCTGCGACTGCGACGCCAAGCTTTGCGAATATATCGGCGAGACGCCGGCCAAATGGTCGACCGTCGCCGAGTGCGAAGCCGCGATGAAGAGCCAGATGCTGCACGAGCGCAATTTCAACTATCCGCTCGTCTCCGGCATTTGCCGCACGAAGGGTTCGTCGTCCTC
>NZ_RZQA01000411.1:0-5582 GCF_004022915.1 Mesorhizobium sp. M7A.F.Ca.US.006.04.2.1 | reverse complement strand
ATCGTCACCAATCCGGAAGTGTCGTCGGTGCGCGATTCCGATCGCATCATCGGCCTGCTCGACGCCCGCACCTTGCGGGCCGAGCAGGGCGAGCAGATCGCCAAGCATGTGCTGGTGACGCGCTACGATGCGGCGCGCGCCTCGCGCGGCGAGATGCTGTCCATCGACGACGTGCTGGAAATCCTGTCGGTGCCGCTGCTCGGCATCATTCCGGAAAGCCAGGACGTGCTGCGCGCCTCCAACCTCGGTTCGCCGGTGACGCTGTCGGAGCCGCTCAATTCCGCTGCCAAGGCCTATATCGACGCTGCCAGGCGGCTGGAGGGCGAGGAATTGCCCGTCATCGTGCCCTTCGAGCGCAAGGGCTTCCTCGATCGTCTTTTGGGAAGGAGGGCGGCATGAACCTGCTCGACATCTTCAAGCGGCGCTCCAGCGCCCCGGTGGCGCGCGAGCGGCTGCAAGTGCTGCTCGCCTATGAGCGCCGCAACCGCAGCCAGCCCGACCTCGTCTCCATCCTGCGCGAGGAGATCATGGCCGTCATCGCCAAGCATGTGCAGATCGACCAGGACTATCTGCAGGTCTCGATGGACCGCGGCGAGACCATGTCGACGCTGGAAATCGACATCCAGATCCCCAACAAGAGCGCCGTGCCGCTGGCCATGGCGGGGTGAGGGCAACTTAGGGGGAGCCGCGATCCTTCGCGCCCCCCTCTGTCCTGCCGGACATCTCCCCCACAAGTGGGGAGATTGGCAATTTCTGCGCTTCAGTTCTTCTTGCAACGTTGGCGATTGGCGAAAGCCCGCATGACGTCCAATCTCCCCGTGTGGGGGAGATGTCCGGCTGGACAGAGGGGGCGCTGTCCCGCCGGCAGAACCGGCTTCGCACCCTCGCACCGCATCGCTCGCGCCGTCCAAACCCCTAAAATGTCCCAAATTTACCTTTGTGCCGACGGGGCTTCCCCTGCGCAAGCAGCGGATGTAAGGATATATTAGCAATTTATTAAGTTCTAAGCGAGGTATGCGTAAGGGGAGTTTGGTGATGAACTTCAGAGGCCTGATCAAGCGTGCTGAAGACGTGGATAAAGCAATCCAGGACCTGCAGATCGATTTGGCGGACGCGCTGGATGCAAGTCTCGACGCCGACGACCTGGCGCCGCCAGAGAGCGACGATGTGCCGGATGCCCAGGCGGCATCCGATGACGGGCCACCCCAGGCCGATGCGGCAAATGACGACAATGCCGGGAATGCCGAGGATGCGGGCGCTGCGGACAGTTCCGAAACCGCGCCAAGACTGACCGCCCATACACAGACCCGGCTGGCTGCATTGAGCGCCTTCGAGGGACTCTTCCACGACGCCAGGGACTATCTGGAGGAGATCAACGACAAGCTGTCGGAGATCGGCACCTCACACCATCTGACGCGCGAATTCCTCAACATCCTGCACAGCGACATCCTGCGCGCCAACGAGCTGGAGGTCGCCAATGCCGCCCTGGCCGCCGAACAGAGGGCTCTGTCGGAGAAGCTGCACGACGCGACGCGAAAGCTGCGCGAGCGTGACGGCGCTTTCGAAGCGCTGCAGCAGCGCGAGACAAGCCTGGTCCAGGACCGGGAGACGCTTCGTGCGGCACTTGCCGCGGTCAGGCTGGAACTCGTCGAGACAGCCAATGCGAGCTCCAAACGCGAGGCGGAGTTCGGCGACATCGCCAAGCGGCTGACCGCCAGGACGGTCGAGGCCAACAGGCGCTTGCGCGAAAGCAAGATGCTGCGCGAAAAGCACGTCAACCTGTCGATCGAACTCGACAAGGCGCTGAAGCGGGAATCGCAGGCGCGCCACAGACTCGACGAGCTGTCGGCGGTCCATGCCACCGAAGCAGCGCGGCTGGCGGAGCTGCTGGCGGCGCTCGGCAAGAGCGAGAAAGAGGAGATGCGGCTGCAGAAGTCGCTCGAGGCGGCACAGGCGAAACTGTCGGAAACGACCGAAGCGGCCCACATGATGGAAGGCGACAAGGAAGCCGAGCTGGCTCGCAGCCAGGCGGAAATGCGCGGGTTGAGCTCGGAGATCCAGAACCTGCAATCGCGGCTGGAGCAGGTGTCGAGCGAAAACAGCGAAGCCGCGGGCGAGATCGCCAGGCTCAAGAGCGAACTCAACGATGCCCTGGCCGAAAAGAAGATCGCCGATGAAAGATTGTCCGCGCTGAGCCAGGAGAGCGAAAGCGACAAGATGAGTCTTTCCAAGGTGAACGCCAACCTTTCTCAGCTGACGCTGCAACAAGCGTCCGAACAGATACAGTTCGACGTGCAGAGGCAGGAGTGCGAGGACCTCAAGGCCGAAATCGCCTCGCTCAATGCCCGGATCAAGGAACTGCTGCCCTATGAGCGGCTCCACAAGGCCACCAATGGCAGGCCGCGCGAGGACGGCGTGGTCGAGATGGCCGGGGCGATGGCGAAGAAAGCACGGACGACGGGCAGGCGGCGCATGCGCAGGAATGTCGACGCCGCCACCTGAAGCGTGTCGCGCCTGAAGGATTCAGGCGACCCGCTTCAGATCCTTCTTTTGTGCATGGGAGGCCGGCACCTCACCCGGAGAGTAAGTCCAATGGGGCACCGGCCAGGCGGATCGACAGGTCCGCCGCACAGGCAAGGTAGCGCGCCTCGGTCCCGCACGGCATTGGTGCGATCACGGAAGGTGCCAGCGGCAATTCCCCTGGCTTGTGATTCGAACCCTTGCGACGACCCGCCGGCCGGAGGCTGCAGACACGCCCAGGATAAGATCGCGGGCCGGCCCGGCGCCTTCTCAGTCGAGCGGTTCGTGCTGGTAAAGCTCGTCCATGCTGAGCGAGGCCAGGGCGCCGAAAGGGGCCTGCTTTTTCACGCGGCCGCCGCTCAGGATGACCACGTCGTCGCAGAACGAGATGGTGCTGTGGTGATGGCTGATGACGATGGTCGTGCGGCGGCCGGCTCTCGACTTCAGGGTCTCGACGATGGCCGCTTCCGACAGCCCGTCCACGGCATTGGTGGCCTCGTCCAGGATGAGGAGATCGGGATCGCGCACCAGGGCTCTCGCCAAGGCGATGCGCTGCCTCTGTCCCGCCGACAGATTGACGCCCCTGTAGCCAACCAGGGTCTCGTAGCCCTGAGGCAGCCTTTCGATGAATTCATGCGCTTCGGCCAGTCTTGCGGCGGCCTCGGCATCGCCGGCTGTCGCGGCATCCTGGCCGTAGGTTATGTTTTCAAAAATGCTGCCGTCGACCAGTTCCAGTTCCTGGCTGGCCAGGGCGATGTGCCGGCGCCACTGGCTGGCGTCGATCCGGTCGAGCGGCGATCCATCGACGAGGATGCTGCCGGTGTCCGGTTCGACGAAGCGGCACAGGAGATTGACGATCGTCGTCTTGCCGGCGCCCGAGCGGCCGATCAGCGCCGTCGAGCGGCCACCGCGGATCTCGAATGTCGCCGCGTGCAGCACCACCTCGCGCCGGTCCGTGCCGGAGTAGGTGAATGTCACATCGTCGAACTTGATGCCCTGGCGCAGGCCGTGGAATGGCCCGTCCCCTTGCGGCGGTTGCGGCTTGCCTGTGGGATCCAGCAGCCAAGTCACCTCCTCAAGCGATCCGCTCAGGCCTTGCAGCTGGCTCCACGACCCCTGCAGGGCCCGCATATGCGGCTGCAGCCTGTAGAGCAGGATGACGAAGGCGATGATCAGCGGGAAACTCACCTGCGCCAGCCAGGCGCCGATCACCACCGCCAGGAACAGCATGGCGTGGAGAACCTCCGTCAGCGGCGGCAGCGCTCCCTGGCGCACGAGCAGCGCGAAGGAGGCGCGGCGAACCGCATCCGACGCCGTGTCGAACATCGCCTTTTCCCGGTTCTCCTGTCCGAAGATGCGGATCAGCCGTCCGGCATGCACAAGGTGAAGCATCTGCGAGGCGAGGTGGCCGTTGCGCGAGGCGACGCTGCGGCTTGGCTCCTTCAGATTGGCTGAGAGGACGGCGTGCGCGATCTGGACGAGCGCCAGTCCGAGCGTGACCAAAAGCGTCATGCGCCACGAAAGCAGCAGCAGGAAAGCCAGGAGGATGATGGCGGCCGATGCGCTGACGATGGCCGACAGCATGATCTGGATCGCATCGGAAGCCCGCCAGGATTCGTTGGAGATGATGTTGAGCAGGCGTCCGGGGCTCTGCCGCAGGAAGAACGGGTAGCCGACCCGCAACAGCTGCTCCGACAGGGCGCTGCGGATGGAATGGCTTGCCTTGCCGGAGATGAAGGTCGTCAGCAGCGTGTTGGCGAAGGCGAAGACGTTCTTCAGGATGATCGAGCCGAGGATGGCGGCCGAAATGACGATCAGCCGGTCGCGCTCGCTCAAGCCCGATCCGACGTGCTGGAGGACGGCGGAGAAGCCTGCCATTCCGGCGGCATCCCCGTGTCCCATGATGATGCCCAGCAACGGGATGATCAGGCCGATGCCGAACCCTTCGAGGACGGCGCTGACCAGGCCGAGAATCACCACCGCCGGAAGCAGGCGCAGTTGCCGCTTTCCGAACGCCCGGAACAGCATCGGCAGGTTTGGCGGCAGCATTGGCATTACAGCGTTTCACCTCGCCTGGGCATTGGCTTGTTGATCTTGGCGCACCGGTTCGGCTCGCGGCCGTCTGACCAGCAGGAGAACCGCGAACCTGGCCGCGCCGAGCAAATTCATGGCGACGATCGGCCAGTGCGGCAGGTTGAGTTCACGATCGAAGGCGGGTCCTCCCGCCAGTTCCCGGAAAGCCCCTCTTGCGGCCCAGTAGAAATGGCGAAGCAGCCAGGGCGCGTGGCGAACATGCTTCAGGCAGAGCCCGCCATTGCCCAGGCTGTAGTCGCGATGCAGCTTTTCGATGGCTTTGCGATCCCGCCGGCCGTGATGATGGAAAATCGTCATGTCAGGCACATACTCGACCGCGATGCCGAGCAGCATCGCGCGCACGAGATAATCGGTATCCTCGGCCGACCGCAATGGTCCGCCGGCGCCGAAGCGTTCGTCGAAATAGCCGATGCGGGCCGCGACATCGCGGTGCATCGTCATGTTGCAGCCCAGCACGAAACCGCCGGGATGAACATCTGGCGTCAGGCGTTCGCGCGCCCACGACCGCTTGATGGTGAACGGCAAATCCCGGGGATCGCCAAGCTCGACACGGCCGCCCCGGATGAGCCATTGTTCCCCGGACGCATAGTGTCGCTCCAGATCGCGCAGATAGTCGCGATGGACCGCGCAGTCGTCGTCGACGAAGACCAGCACACGGCCGCGCGCGCGCCTCAGCCCGGCGTTGCGCGCAGCCGCCAATCCGGGGCGCGGCTCGCAAACGGGCGTGAACGGAATTTCCGACGCAGCCGCGATGCTGGCCAGGCGTTCGGCCGTGCGGTCGCTCGAACCGTTGTCGACGACCACGAGTTCGGCGGCGAAGCCGGCATGTGCGCGGCATGCGGCTTGCACCGACTTGATGCAGGCATCGAGCACGGCGACGCGGTTGCGCGTGCAGATGATGAAGCTGACTTCCGGCGCCGCTCGTTCCGGGCGGGGACCGGCCGGGGCGGGGCCAAGCGCCGTCGAAC
>NZ_RZQA01000410.1:0-5586 GCF_004022915.1 Mesorhizobium sp. M7A.F.Ca.US.006.04.2.1 | reverse complement strand
GCCCCATGCCGACGACGCCCTTGACGAAGCCGGCGGCGAGGAACACGGCGCCGATCCAGGCGAGGATGCCGGCGCTCAGCATGATCGTATCTTCAGGGCCGGATCAGTCATGCAGCAGCATATCGGTTGCGTCGGCATCCGGGCTGGCGGCCTTTGCCGGCGCCGCATCGCGGCTGGTGGATACGACCGTCGCCGCGCATCCCCGCAGGCCTGATCCCGCTCGCGCCATGGCAAGGCCGGCCACGGCAATGGCCAGCACGATCGCCGTGCTTTCAAGAATGCCGAGCCGCCCTGATGTTCGTTCGTTCATCGCAATTCTCCTTCGAAACTGTTTGACGAAAATCCTGGCCGATCACAATGTGGAAGTTGCGCTGCCAGCCTTCGGCCACGACGAAGGCTGGTTGGCCGACCGCCTTCCCGGCGCTGAATATTCGCAGGAGCAAGAGAATGCGCTTCGATCTGGTCGATCTCCGCCTGTTCCTGCTGGTGGCCGAACGCGGCAGCATCACCCATGGCGCCGAGCTTGCCGGACTGGCCCTGGCGTCGGCCAGCGCCCGCATCAAGGGCATGGAGGAGCGGCTCGGCGCGCCGCTGCTGGAGCGCCGGCGCCGTGGGGTGGTGCCGACGGCGGCCGGACAGGCGCTGCTGCATCATGCGCGCGCGGTGCAGAACCAGATCGAAGCGATGACCGGCGACCTCGCCGCCTATGCCACCGGCCTGCGCGCCCGCGTCCGGCTGATGGCCAACACCGCCGCCACAGCCGAGTTGCTGCGCGAGATCCTGCCCACCTTCCTTGTCGCGCATCCCGGCATCGACATCGAGCTCGACGAGCGCCCCAGCCATGAGATCGCGCAAGCCGTGGCCAGTGGTGCGGCCGATCTCGGCATCGCCGCCACCTGGGCCGGCCTTGCGCACCTCGAGCAGAAACCGTTCTTCATCGACCGGCTGGTGGTGATCGCCGCGCGAAACCGGCCCGGCCTTGAAGGCCGCACCGTCAACCTCACTGAGCTTCTCGGCGAATCTTTCGTCGGCCTCAGCACCGGCCATGCGCTGCAGGAGCACATCGCCCGCCAGGCGGCCCGCCTTGGCGGCCATCTGCATGTCCGCATCCGCGTTCCCGGCCTCGACAATGTCTGCCGGCTGGTCGCGCAAGGTGCCGGCATCGCCATCGTGCCGGAAAGTGCCGCGCGCCGCTCGGCACGCTCGCTGCGACGCCTTCGGCTGACCGACGACTGGGCGACGCGCCAGCTCAATCTCTGCGCCCGCCGCTTCGACGATTTGACGCCGCAGGCAAAATTGCTGGCGGCAGCGCTGGCGTGAGCCGGACAGCGAGCACCTATCCCCATCAGCGCTGAATCATTGCCTTGCTTTTCAAATATTCGTGACGTAGCTTGTTTGCACATTGGCAAAAAAATCGCCAAACTTTTTTCCTTTTGTGAAAGACGGGGACTTTGCGGGAACATCTCGATCTGACCGATCGGCGGCTGGTCAAACAGCTGTCGCAGGACGCCCAGCCGGGCATCAACCGGATCGCCGAGATATTGGCGATTTCGGTGCCGACGGTGCGCTCGCGGCTGCGCAACCTGCTCGACCGCAACCTGCTCAAGATCGTCGGGCTGCTGAACCTGACCGAGCGCCCCGAGCTGATCTCCGCCATTGTCGGCATCAATGCCCAAGGGCGCGGCCGGGCCCGCGAACTGGCGCAGCGCATTGCCGAACTGCCCTTCGTCAACTCGGCCTCGGTGGTCACCGGGCGCTTCGATATCATCGTCGACGTGACGGTGGCCGGTGACGTCGCCGATCTCTACCGCGTCACCAGCGAGCTGATCCCCGGCGCCGGCGAGCCAGGCGAAGTCGTGCGCAGCGAGACATTCGTCGTCATGGCGTCCTGCAACAAATGGGTCAGCCTGCCGGAAGGCTGCTGGTCGGACGACCGCAAGGAGCCGGCATGAAGATCGCGGTTCTCGGCGGCCTCGGCTTGCAAGGCCGGGCGGCAATCACCGACCTCGTCGCCAGCGACGGCGTCGAGGAAATCGTCTGCGTCGATACCGCAGCGGACGGCCCGGCCCGGCTTGCCGGCCTGACCGATCTTGCCCGCGTGCGCTTCGTGGTGCCTGAGGGCGCGATCGGCCAGGCCCTGGCCACTGTGCTTGATGATGTCGACGCCGTCATCGACCTGTTGCCGCAGCCGCTGATGCGCGAGGCGGTAAAGGCCGCGATTGCCACGCGCACGCCGCTGGTCACCACCAATTACGCCAAGTCGATCGCCGACCTGGCGCCGGCCGCCGAACAGGCCGGTGTCTCGATTATGACCGAATGCGGGCTCGACCCCGGCATCGACCTCGTGCTCTACGCGCGCGCCGCCAGGCAGTTCGACTCGATTTCTTCGATCGATTCCTATTGCGGCGGCATCCCCGAGCCGAAGGCGATGGCCAAGCCGCTGTGCTACAAGGTGAGCTGGAATTTCGACATGGTCCTGGTCAGCCAGAACCGCGACAGCGTGATGATCGAGGACGGGAACCGTGTCGCGGTGCCTGCCGGCCAGCAGCACGACAATCCGTTCATCCATGAAATCGAGGTTGCCGGTCTCGGCAGGCTCGAAGCCTTCCCCAATGGCGACGCGCTGCACTATGTCGAGATGCTGGACGCCGCAAAAGGGCTGCGCCGCTCCGGCCGCTACACACTGCGCTGGCCGGGATGGTCGGCCTTCTGGGCGCCGTTGAAGGAACTCGGTTTCCTCTCTGAGGACAAGGTGCCCGGCACCTCCAACAGCCCGCGCGAATTCCTTGGCCGGCTGCTCGGCCCGCAATTGCAATACGGCCCCGGCGAAAAGGATCTTTGCGTGATGCGCAATGTCTTTTCCGGCCTCGAAGGCGGCCGCGCCAAGACGGTGACGTCGGACCTGATCATCGAACGCGATCTCGTTTCCGGCCTGTTCGGCATGAGCCTCGGCGTCGGCTATCCCGCCAGCATCGTGGCGCAGATGCTGGCGAGGGGCGAGATCACCAGACCCGGCTTTTTGAACCCGCTGCTGGATGTGCCCGACATCAGGTTCTTCGATGAATTGGCCAGGCGTGGCATCACGGTTTCCGAGACGGTGGCACGGGACTGAGGCGAAAGATTTTCGAACGGTGGCTGCCGCCGGCAACGGCGCTGCCGCTCAAAAAGGAGCCCAAGGAGAACCGCGGGCACACATTAACGACAACAGGGAGGAATACCGAAATGAAGATTGCCAGACTTTTCATCGCCGGAAGACTTTTCATCGCCGGGCTTGCGCTCGCCGGGCTCACCGCTGCGGCCAGTGCGGGTACGCTCGACGACATCACCAAGCGCGGCGAATTGCGCGTCGCCGTGCAGACCCAGGGACCGCCCTTCTCGCTGGTCGGCGCCAATGGCGAACGCACCGGCAGTTCGGTCGAACTGGCCGAACTGATGGCCAAGGAAATGGGAGTGAAAATCACCTTCCTCGACTTCGACTGGGATGGTTTGATCCCGGCGCTGCTGTCGGGCAAGGCCGACCTGCTGGTCGCCGACATGACACCGACGCTGGCGCGCGGCATGAAGGTCGCCTTCACCACGCCTTACATGTACACGGGCAGCACCGTCTTCACCAAGGCCGACAGCAAGTTCAAGACCACCGAGGACTGCAAAGCCAAGGGCACCAAGATCGCCGTGCTGCTCGGCGCCACCGGCGAGAAGGAAGCCAAGAAAGCCTTCCCCGATGCCGACATCAAGAGCTACAAGGGTGGCGGTCCGCTGCTGCTCGACGCCGTCAACAACGGCCAGGCCGACTGCGGCGTCAACGACGTCTCGGCGGTCAAAGGCCAGTCGACCGCCTATCCGGCCGGCACCTTCACCATCATGCCGGACCTTCTGTCGAAGGAGCCGCTTGCCTTCGCCACCCGCTATGATGAGCCGGACCTGTTGATCTGGATGAACCTGTTCCTCAACCAGGTCACTATCGACGGCCGCCTGCAGAAGAACCTCGACTACTGGGTCAATTCCGACGCCTGGAAGAAGGATCACTAAGCAGCGATAAATCCAGGCGGTTTCGCGCGCATCTTAAACGCCGCGAAGCCGCCCGGAATTTCGTTTCATCTGTCGTTTCCTGCGCTCTGGGGATTTCACCCAACGATGCTCGAAAATTTCAGTTTCCGCACCATCGTCGAATACCTGCCGTTGTTCGGACAGGGCCTGGTCACGACCGTTTGGCTGTCGGCGCTGTCCTTTGTCGGCGCGCTCATCGTCGGCATCGTGCTGTGCGCCATGAATCTGCAGCGCGGCTGGCTGTTTCGCGCCCCAGCCAAGGCCTATATCGATGCGGTGCGTGCCACGCCCTTGCTGGCGCAGCTCTATTTTCTTTATTTCGGCCTGCCCCGGCTCGGCTTCGTTCTGCCGGAACTCGTCGTCGGCATCCTCGCGTTGTCGCTGAACAGCGGCGCCTATATCGCTGAAATCATTCGCGCCGGCATCCTGTCGATCCCGCGCGGCCAGGTCGAGGCCAGCGTCGCTTCGGGCATGACCTATGTCCAGCGCATGCGCCTTGTCGTCCTGCCGCAAGCCTTCAAGGTGACGATCCCGCCGCTGCTCGGCCAAGCGATCGTGCTGGTCAAGGATTCCGCCCTTCTGTCGCTGATCTCTGTTTCGGAACTGACACGCGCCGGTCAATTGCTCGCCTCCGACCGCTTCATGCCGGCGGAAGGCTTCCTCACCATCGCCGCCTTCTATCTGCTGCTCTATTACGGCCTGAAAGGGCTGGCTGGGCTCTCCAGCCGCTGGCTCGGCACAGCGGGGGCGCGGACATGATCTGGCAACAACTGCAAAGCCTCGCCGGCTCCTATCCACTGGCCCTGCGCGGCCTCGGCATGACCGTGTTGCTGTCGCTGATCAGCCTGGTGCTCGGCACGCTGCTCGGCTTCGGCCTCGGCATCCTGCGCACCGGCGGCAACCGTCTGATCTCGGGCTTGATCGGCGCCTGGGTCGACCTGATCCGCGGCACGCCGTTCCTGGTGCAGATCTTCCTGATCTTCTTCATCCTGCCGGAGTTCGGCATCGAGCTCGACGCCTTCACCGCCGGCATCATCGCGCTGACCAATCTGGCTGCCTGCTTCATCTGCGAGATCGTCGTCGCCGGCATCCGCTCGGTACCGACCGGCCAGGTCGAGGCGGCACTGGCGTCCGGCCTGTCGCGCTGGCAGCGCATGCGCCAGGTGGTGCTGCCGCAGGCCATGCGCATCGTGCTGCCGCCGCTGGTCGGGCAATATGTGCTGCTGATCAAGGATTCTTCCGTCGTCTCGGCCATCGGCCTCACCGACCTCACCCGCGTCGGCTGGCTGGTGGTGCAGCGTGTGCCCAACGGCCTGCTGGTCTTCTTCCTTGTCGGCGCCGGCTATTTCATCGTCTGCTATCCGCTGATCATGCTGGCCCGCCGGCTGGAGCAGCGCATGGGCGCGGCGCATGGCGAGGTGCAGTTGTGACTTCCAACCTCAAAGGTCCAGAAAACATGACCAAAACGGGCCTTGCCAAAACCGGCATGATCGACTTTCGCGGCGTCAACAAATGGTTCGGCTCGCTCAACGTGCTCAA
>NZ_RZQA01000040.1:0-15466 GCF_004022915.1 Mesorhizobium sp. M7A.F.Ca.US.006.04.2.1 | reverse complement strand
GCCAGATGGAGGCATCGCTGTTTGCCGCGGCGCGCCGCGAGATGATTTCGGGCACGTCCGCCGGTGACAGGGATCTGGCCGAGGCTTTTGCCGCCATTCTCGATCGGGGCGGCGAAGCCGGGCTCGACGCCTTGCTGGGTGAGATTGTGCGCAAGCGCGACGGCTTGCGCCATTTCATCGACGCGGTCGGGCGCGATGGCACGCACTTCCAGGCCCTGTTCGACGAATTCCATTTCCATCCAGGCCAGACAGCCGAGGGCATAGCCGCTTCGGTATGGCCGTTGCCGGGCTTCCTGCCCGACTATTTTGCCGGCTTCGCCCACGCCGCCGAGGCCACCGACGCCAGATCGGTACTGAACAACATCCTGCCCTATGCGCGGCAGGCCTTTGCCGAGGGCGATCCCATTCGCCGCCTGCAACTGCTCGCGCGAGCCTTCCTCAAGACCGATGGCGACGCTTACGACCCGGCAAAGGCCTTCAAGAGGGCCCTGGTCGACCGGTTGCCGAATCTGGCGGAGCGTTATCTCTCGGCCGCCAACGCCATAGTCGAAACCACCGATCGGCTGGCCCTGTTCCGGATGCTTGAAGGCACGGCTGCCGCGCTGACCATCGCCGACTGGCTGATCGCCCGCTACGAAATGCTGAAGCGCAGCCGCGGCTTCCTCGATTTCAACGACCTGATCACCCGCACCGTCAACCTGCTGGCGCGGCCGGACGCCGGCCCCTGGGTGCAGTACAAGCTCGACCAGGGCATCGACCACATCCTGCTCGACGAGGCGCAGGACACCAGTCCGGACCAATGGGAAGTGGTGAAACGGCTGGCGGAGGAATTCTTTGCCGGCTTTGGCGCACGCGACAGGGTCCATCGCACGGTGTTCGCCGTCGGCGACGAGAAGCAGTCGATCTATTCGTTCCAGGGTGCGGCCCCGGACTCCTTCGCCGACAGCCGGCTGTTGTTTGCCGGACGAGTGCGTGACGCCGAGGCGTCCTTCGCCGATCTCAAGCTGACCTGGTCGTTCCGCTCGACCGACGATGTTCTGACCGCGGTCGACCGCGTCTTCGCCGATCCAGCCGTGCGGCGCGGCATCAGTCATGATCCCGATCCGCTTCGCCACCAGGCGATCCGCACCGACGCGCCGGGCTATGTCGAGGTGTGGCCGTCGGTCGGCGCTGAAGCCGTCGATGAGCCAGATGACTGGACACAAGCCATCGACCATGCGCACGCGCCGGCGGTGCGCGTGGCCGAGAACGTCGCCGCCACAATCGCCGGCTGGATCGGCAGTGGCGAAATCATCGAAGGCCGCGGCAAGCGGCTGCGGCCGGGCGATGTGCTGGTGCTGGTGCGCAAGCGCGATCGCTTCGTCCATGCCCTGACCCGCGCACTCAAACGCCGCGACATTCCGGTTGCCGGCGCCGACCGGCTGAGCCTGCCCGGGCACATCGCGGTCAAGGATCTGATTGCGCTCGGTCACCTCCTCATCCAGCCGCAGGACGATTTGTCGCTTGCCGCCGTGTTGCGCAGCCCGATCTTCGATCTGCCGGAAGAGGCGCTTTTCACGCTCGCCGCGCAGAGGCCGGCTGGTCTGTCGTTGATCGCATCGCTGCGACAGCACGCCGGCGAAAGCGAGAGACTGGCGAAGATCGTCGCCCAGGTCGACATCTGGACGAACGAAGCCGCGTTTAAGCCGGTGTTCGAATTCTATGCCGCCCTGCTGGCGCGCGATGGCGTGCGCCGCAAGATGATCGCGCGGCTCGGGCCCGAAGCCGGCGATATTCTCGACGAGTTCCTGAGCTTCTGTCTTGCCGAGGAGCGAACCGGCCTGCCGGGGCTCGAAGCCTTCCTGTCGACGCTGGAAAACGCCGGTCCCGAGATCAAGCGCGAGATGGACCAGACCCGCGACGAGGTCCGGGTCATGACCGTGCACGCCGCCAAGGGCTTGGAAGCGCCCGTCGTGTTCCTGGTCGATGGCGGTTCCGCGCCGTTCAGCGACCAGCATTTGCCGCGCCTGATGCCCTTCGATGGCTCCGGCGCGAACTGGGACGGCAAGGGCTATCTCTGGCGCTCGGCCAGCGAGGTCGCCAACGGTTTTTCGAAAGCGGCGGCCTCAAGGGCACGGGAACTCGCCGACGACGAATACCGCCGGCTGCTCTATGTCGGCATGACCCGTGCCGAGGACCGGCTGATCGTCTGCGGCTATCATGGCAAGCGGGCGCCGAACGCCGGCACCTGGCACTCAATCGTCAGCCGCGCGCTGATCGGTGCGCCGGAGAGCGAGCAGCGTGCGCATCCCGCCGGCGGCGAGCCGGTGCACCGTTTCCATGTCACCAAGCTGCCCCCCGTCGCGCCAAGTTCCGCCGATCAGCTACGGCAGGCCGACGCTTTTGGGCCTTTGCCGGCGACGCTGTTCCGGCCCTTGCCGCCCTTCGAGGATCTGCCGCGTCCGTTGTCGCCATCGGGCGCCTCGGCGCTGATCGACGAAGGCAAGCAAGCCGTTGTCGACAAGGCGTCGCCGGTGCTCGACGCCGATGCCGAGCCCGGCTTTGCCGTGCTGCGTGGGCTCGCCCTCCACAAACTGCTGCAGATGCTGCCCGGTATTGCCGAGCCCGAACGTGCGGGAGCGGCAGAACGCTATCTCTTGCGAACCGGTGCGGACTGGCCGCCATCAGAGCGTGAAAAGGCCCTGGCGTCGGTCACATCGATCCTTGCCGATCCCGGCTTCGGTCAGCTGTTTGCGCCATCGTCGCGTGCCGAGGTTGCGATCATGGGCAGCCTGGAGGTCAAGGGCAAGAAGCGCTCGATTTCCGGCAAGATCGACCGGTTGGCGGTGACGCCGGACACGGTATCGATTGTCGACTACAAGACCAACCGGCCGGCGCCCGCCACTCTGGCCGAGGTGCCGCCGGCCTATGTCCTGCAGTTGGCGCTCTACCGCGCGCTGTTGCAGCCGCTCTATCCCGGCCGCACGGTCAAGGCGGCCTTGCTGTTCACCGAAGCGCCGCGGCTGATCGAACTGCCTGCCAGCGCCATGGACGACGCCCTTGCTCGACTCACGGGAGCGTGACACAACACCTGCTTGAAGAAGGGCGCGATCACCACCACATTTGGTGGGACAAAAACTTTCAAAAGGATTTTTCCATATGGCAACCGTGAAGGTCGACAAGAGCAACTTCCAAGCTGACGTGCTTGACGCCAACGTACCGGTCGTCGTCGATTTCTGGGCGGAATGGTGCGGTCCCTGCAAGATGATCGCGCCGGCGCTCGAAGATATCGCCACCGAACTTGGCGCCAAGGTCAAGATCGCCAAGCTCAACATCGACGAGAATCCGGAGCTTGCCGCCCAGTTTGGCGTGCGCTCGATCCCGACGCTGATGATCTTCAAGGGCGGCGAAATGGCCGACATGAAGGTCGGTGCCGCGCCGAAGACCGCGCTGTCGCACTGGATCAATGGCAACCTCGCCTGACCCATCTGAAATTCCTGATATCAAGCCCGGCCTCGCGCCGGGCTTTTTGTTGGCGTCATCGGTGCGTGGCTCTGGCTCTCGCATCCGGGCACTCCATGTCATCTGCTTGAGCCAGACAGGAGAACTCCATGACCGGATCCGCCAAGGCCACCGTCTTCATCGACAACGAGCGTGTCATCGTCACCGAATACCGCTTCGCGCCGGGCGAGAACACCGGCTGGCATCGCCACGGCCACGACTACGTCGTCGTGCCGCTGATGGACGGCAAGGTGAAGCTGTTGACCAAGGACGGCGAATCCTTCGCCGAGATGAAGAAGGGCGCGCCCTATTTCCGCAAGGAGGGCGTAGAGCACGACGTCATCAACGCCAATGAAGGCGAATACGCCTTTATCGAGATCGAGCTGAAGTAACGTCGCCTATCAATGCGCTGGAAATCCACCGCGTGATGGCACGCCATCAGCTGCCACCTTGATGGCAGCAGTGGATCGGCCTATATCCGTTCTAAAAGGGAGTTCGAAATGGCCGAACCACAACTCTCAGTCCGAAGCGCAAAAGCACGCGACCTGGCTCATAGACTTGCTCGTCGTGAAAATCGTTCGATAGCCGATGTGGTCGAACGTGCGCTCGAATCCTACGAAATTCGTGAAGCTGGCCGTGAACCTGCTTCCACCTTCTATGCCAGCTTGACTGCAAACCATGGCGCCGACATCGATCTGGAAAAGATCATTCGCGAAGGCCGCCAGGTTCATTCGGGACTTGAGCTTTGATTTTCGTCGATACCAACGTGATTTCGGAGAGTCTGAAGAAGGCGCCGGACCAAGCTGTCCTGGCATGGCTTGTCCGCAATGACGCTGAACTGGCCCTTCCCACAGTGACGATTGCTGAAATCGCCTTCGGCATCCAAAAAATACGGCCTGATGAGCGTGCCGATCGGCTGGAGCAGGGACTTTCCCGGTGGCGCCATCGATTTGCCGGCCGGATTTTTGGACTGACTGAAGATGCTGCCTTGGCTTACGGCGAGATCATGGGTGCCGCGACACGCCAAGGTGCCGGCATGTCAGCCCCCGATGGCATGATTGCGGCGATAGCGCGCGTGAACGGTGGCCGGCTGGCAACGCGCAATCTCAGCGACTTTGGCACCACCAGCCTTGATCTGATCTCACCGTGGGATTTCTGAAGGTCGAAAGCCAAGGTTCGGCCTCAGCCGCCGCAGCCACCCAAGGCATGAATAGTCGCCTGCTTCAGGTCGGCGGGGTGCCGTTCTCGGCCAGCACCGCTCCGGTCAGATACAACGAACCGCTGATCAGGATGCGTGGCGACGGGCCGTCCCAGGTGTCGCGCAGCAGCATCAGCGCGCTGGCGACGGAACTCACCGGCTCGGCGGTCAGCCCGGCTTCCGTTGCGCGGATCGCCAGTTCGTCGTTCGGCACGCCGGCCTCGCTGAGGCTCACCGGCACCGTGTAGACATGCCGGGCGAGGCCCTTGAAGGCACGGAAATAGCCGCTCTGGTCCTTGGTGTTGATCATGCCCGAGATGAGGAACAGCGGACGCGGGTTCTTCTCTTCCTGCTCGGCCAGCGCTTCGGCAACCACCACGCCGGCACCGGGATTGTGGCCGCCGTCGAGCCAGATATCGGCGCCCTTGGGTGCCAGTTCGGCCAGCCGGCCCTGCACGAGCTTCTGCATGCGGCCGGGCCAGGCGACATTGATCATCGCCTTTTCGGCGGCGCGATGGCTGATCTCGAAACCGGCCGCTTTGACCGCGGCGATCGCCGCCGCCGCATTGGCGAACTGGTGGCGGCCGGGCAGCCTGGGCGGCGGCAGGTCCATCAAGCCGTCTTCGTCCTGGTAGACCATGCGGCCGTTTTCCTCGAAGGCAAGGAAGTCCTGGCCGTAGACGAAGGTGGGGCATTCAAGCCGCTCGGCGGTTTCGATCAGCACCTGCAGAGCCGTCTCGCTTTCCTGCGCGCCGATGACCACCGGACAGCCGGGCTTGATGATGCCGGCCTTTTCGGCTGCGATCAGTTCGACACGGTCGCCGAGATAGGCCTCGTGGTCGAGCGACACCGGCATGATCACCGACACGGCCGGCTCCTTGATGACATTGGTCGCGTCGAAGCGGCCGCCGAGCCCGACTTCGATGATCGCAGCGTCGGCCTGGTGTTCGGAAAACAACAGGAAGGTGACGGCGGTGAGGATCTCGAAGACGGTGATCTTCTCGCCTTCATTGGCCCTGGCGGCACGGGCAATGGCATCGGCGAAAACCCTGTCCTCGACCAGCCTGCCGCCGCCATCGGCGGCCAGCCGGTAACGCTCATGCCAGTTGACCAGATGCGGCGAGGTGTGGACATGGACGCGGTAGTCCGCAGCCTCGAGCAGGGCGCGTGAAAAGGCTGCGCACGAACCTTTGCCGTTGGTGCCGGCGATGTGGATGACCGGGGGCAGCCGGTCCTGCGGATTGTCAAGCCGCTCCAGCAGCCGCGAAATGCGGTCGAGCGAAAGGTCGAAGCCTTTCGGATGAAGCGCCATCAGGGCTTCGATTTCGCGGTCGGCGGCAAGCGTCGTCATGGTGGAATCCTAGCGCATGAGCCTGAAAACCAGAATCGGTTTCGGATGGCCATGGCAATCAAAGGCTACAGCGCGCCGAAGCCCTCGTGCAATCGCGGTCGCGGCGCTTCGTGTCGCTTCAGGCTTGCGGCCGAGCTTCCGCGGCAACCACCGCCGGCGGCAGGATTTCCGGCTCCAGCGTTTTTTGCTCTTCCGGCAGCTTGAGCAGCATCTTGAGCAGGCGCGCGATCGTTTCACGCATTTCCAGCCTGGATACGACCATGTCGACCATGCCGTGCTCCATCAGATATTCGGAGCGCTGGAAGCCATCGGGCAGTTTCTCGCGGATCGTCTGTTCGATGACGCGCGGTCCGGCAAAGCCGATCAGCGCGCCGGGCTCGGCGATGTGCACGTCGCCCAGCATGGCGTAGGAGGCGGTCACGCCGCCCGTGGTCGGGTTGGTCAAAACGACGATGTAGGGCAGGCCGGCTTCCTTCAGCCGGTCGACACCGACCGTTGTCCGAGGCAATTGCATCAGGGACAAAATACCTTCCTGCATGCGGGCGCCGCCGGAAGCAGCAAACAGGATCAGCGGCCGCTTGCGCTGCAGGGCCACTTCGAAACCGTGCACGATGGCGTCGCCGGCGGCCATGCCGAGCGAACCGCCCATGAAGGCGAAGTCCTGCACCGTGACCACAACCGGAAGACCCTCGACGGTGCCCAGCGCATTGATGATCGCGTCCTCAAGGCCGGTCTTGGCCTTGGCGTCCTTCAACCGGTCGACATAGCGCTTCTCGTCGCGGAATTTCAGCGGATCCTGCATGACCTTGGGGTTGTCCAGGGTCTCGTATTTGCCGCCATCGAAGAAGAATTTCAGCCGCTCCTTGGCCGAGATCTTCATGTGATGACCGGACGAGGGAATGACGAACTGGTTCGATTCCAGGTCCTTGTGGAACACCATCTCGCCGGTCTCCGGATCCTTGATCCAGAGATTCTCGGGCATGTCGGTGCGCCGGCCGAGCATCGAATTGATCTTCGGGCGAACGTAATTGGTGATCCAGTTCATCGCTTCGGCTCCTGTCCTGACGAAGAGTTGCTAATGCATGTCGCCCAAAAGTGGGAACCGGTTCTGGGATAACGGCATGCACAAGACCTGACGTAGGGAAACTATTCGGCAGCAGCAAGGCGGGCCGAGCGCACGCCTTGCGCAAGCCCGCTGACCAGCGTGGCGACGGCCTCGGCCGGATCGGCGGTCTTCTCGCCCTTCGGCCCCAGCACATTGGCCACCGCATTGACGATCGCGGTGCCGACGACGACGCCGTCGGCATTGGCGCCGATCACCCGGGCCTGCTCGGCGGTCTTGACGCCGAAGCCGACGCAGACCGGCAGGTCGGTGTGGCCCTTGATGCGCTTGACCGCCGCCGCCACCTTGCCGGTGTCGGCCAGCGCCGAGCCGGTGATGCCGGTCATCGACACGTAATAGACGAAGCCCGACGTGTTCTGCAGCACCTTGGGCAGGCGTTTGTCGTCGGTCGTCGGCGTCGCCAGCCGGATGAAGTTGATGCCGGCTTTCAATGCCGGAATGCACAGTTCCTCGTCCATCTCCGGGGGCAGGTCGACGACGATCAGCCCGTCGATGCCGCTGGCGATCGCGTCCTTGAGGAAGCGGTCGACGCCATAGATGTAGATCGGATTGTAGTAGCCCATCAGCACGATCGGCGTTTCATTGTCGCCAGCGCGGAAGTCGGCCGCCATCTTCAGCGTCTTGGCCAGCGTCTGGCCGCCTTTCAGCGCCCGCAAGCCCGCCGCCTGGATCGCCGGGCCGTCGGCCATCGGATCGGAGAACGGCATGCCGAGCTCGATGATATCGGAACCTGCGCCCGGCAACGCCTTCATGATCGACAAAGAGGTATCGTAGTCGGGGTCGCCGCCCATGAAATAGGTGACGAGCGCCGGGCGGCCTTCGGTCCTGAGCTTCGCCATGCGGCGGTCGATGCGGGTGGCCATGATCAGATCTCCATGCCCAGCATGCTGGCCACCGTGTGCACGTCCTTGTCGCCACGGCCGGACAGGTTGACGATGACGATCTGATCCTTGTCCATGGCAGGCACGATCTTCACCGCATGCGCGATGGCGTGCGCCGATTCCAGCGCCGGGATGATGCCTTCGACGCGCGTCGTCAGCTTGAAAGCCTCCAGCGCCTCGTCATCGAGGATCGGCACGTATTCGACCCGGCCTGAATCGCGCAGCCAGGAATGCTCCGGCCCGACGCCGGGATAGTCGAGGCCGGCCGAGATCGAATGGCCGTCCATGATCTGGCCGTCGGAATTCTGCAGCAGATAGGTGCGGTTGCCATGCAGCACGCCCGGCGCGCCGGCATTCATCGAGGCGCAATGCTCGATGCCGTCGAGACCGCGACCGCCGGCTTCGATGCCGATGATGCGGACCTCCTTGTCGTCGAGGAAGGGATGGAACAGGCCGATGGCGTTCGAACCACCGCCGACAGCGGCGATGATGGTGTCGGGCAGCCGGCCTTCCTGCTCGAGGATCTGTGCCCGCGCCTCGATGCCGATCACCGACTGGAAGTCGCGCACCAGCTCCGGATAGGGGTGCGGGCCGGCGGCGGTGCCGATCAGGTAATAAGTGTCCTCGACATTGGTCACCCAGTCGCGCAACGCCTCGTTCATGGCGTCCTTCAGCGTGCCGTGGCCGGCGGTCACCGGGCGCACTTCGGCGCCGAGCAGCTTCATGCGGAAGACGTTCGGGCTTTGCCGGGCAACGTCTGTGGCGCCCATGTAGACGACGCAGGGAAAGCCGAAGCGGGCCGCAACCGTGGCCGAGGCCACGCCGTGCTGGCCGGCGCCGGTCTCGGCGATGATGCGCTTCTTGCCCATGCGCTTGGCCAGCAGGATCTGGCCGAGGCAGTTGTTGATCTTGTGCGAACCGGTGTGGTTCAAATCCTCGCGTTTGAAGTAGACCTTCGCGCCGCCCGCGAGGCCCCTGGCCGAGGAAACCTCACGAAGATGCTTCGTGAGGCCTTCGGCGAAATAAAGCTTCGACGGCCGTCCGGCATAGTGGGTCGACAGGTCAGTCAGCTCAGCCCTGAAGTCCGCATCGTTCTTGACCTCGTTCCAATGCCGTTCCAGATCGAGGATCAGCGGCATTAGCGTTTCGGCAACGAAACGACCGCCGAAAATGCCGAACATGCCCTGTTCGTCGGGCCCGGTGCGGAAGGAATTGGGTGTCGCCGGCTTGTTCATCGCCGATCTCCTGGCATCTTGACTATGAGGCATGTCCTTGTCGGAAAACCGGTTCCCACTTTTCCGGGACATGCTCTGGTTTGAGGCACCACTAGGCTGCGCGGGTGTTCCGCGCGGCCCTGACGGCCCGGAAAAACTGTTCGATCAGCGCCGGATCCTTGACGCCCGGCGCGCTTTCCACGCCTGAAGAAATGTCGATCCCAGGCGGGTTGGCAAGCCGAAGGGCATCGCCGATATTGGCGGCGTTGAGCCCACCGGAAAGCATGTAATCGACGCCGCCGTCAAGGCCGGCGAGAATGCGCCAGTCGAAGGCAACACCATTGCCGCCCGGCAGTTCGGAGCCTTTGGGCGGCTTGGCGTCGAACAGGAACCGGTCGGCTATGCCGATGAATGGCTTCATTCGTTCGAGATCGGCGGCCTCGCTGAGCGGCAGCGCCTTCATCACCGGCAGGCCATAGCGGGCTTTGACCTCGGCGACGCGCTCGGGCGTTTCCGCGCCGTGCAGCTGCAGCATGTCGGGCTGCATTTTGGCAACGATTTCATCCAGGAAGGCGTCGCCGGCATCGACGGTGACGGCAACCGCCATCGCCTTGCCGCGCGCGGCCTCGCGCAGACGGCCAGCCTCGGCAGGTTCGACATAGCGCGGGCTTTTGGCGAAGAAGATAAACCCGACATGGCTGGCGCCGCCGGCCAGCGCCGCGGCCATTGCCGCGTCGGTCTTCAAGCCGCAGATTTTGATGTCGAGTGCCATGGCGCGGGAATTGGCATGAAAAGCGATAAGAGTCGAGAAAAAGCATGCTGTTTGCCGGCACGGCCAAAGGCGCTACCTATGGATGGACAGGACGCAAGGCGGGAGCACGATCATGGCCGACAGAACCGTAGCCGAACTCAGGCAGAAGATTGCGCAGGCGCGCGAGGTCATCGCGCACCTGATCGACAAGGCCGCATTCAATGGCGCCGAGGCGCACCGCGCGCTCGACTATTTCGGCGGCGATGAGTTCGACGGCAATTTCCTGCCGTGGCCGCATCATGGCGATGAGGGGTTGCGGCCCGAAGACTTGAACGCCGCCAACGACGATTGAGCGATCTACTCGAACATGATCGCCTGCAGCGCACCGCCATTGCGCTTCAGCCAGTCCTTGCAGCGATCGGCGTCGGGGCAGAGCTTTTCGCACAGTTTCCAGAATTTCGGGCCGTGGTTCATCTCCTTGAGATGCGCCACTTCATGCGCGACGAGATAGTTGATGACCGGCGACGGCGCCATCATGATGCGCCAGGAAAAGGACAGATTGCCTTCGGAGGTGCATGACCCCCAGCGGCTTGACGTGTCCTTGAAGCGGATCGCCTTGGCGCGCTTGCCAAGCGCCTCGGTGTGCTTGGCCACCAGCTTCTCGATTTCCTTCTTGGCCTCGCGCTTGAGGAAATCGGCGAGGCGGCGCGGCAGATGTATGCGGTCGCCATGCACGATCAAGAGCGGACCACGTTCGTCGCGCGACACGGTGACGGTGCCGCGCTTTGACGGTTCATGGACGATGCGGTGCGGCACGCCGCGCACCGGGATCCTGATGCCGGGCCGCACCTGCGGCCGCGTCGGCACCTTGGCCAGTCGCTGCTCCAGCCAGTCCTGATGCCGCTCGAGGAACCTGTCCACTTCGCCGCGGCGCAGGCCTGGCGGCACGGTGATGCGCAGACCCTGGCCGCCTGAATCGATACGCAGCGTCATTCGGCGCGCCCTGGCGCTCTCGACGATCTTGAGCGGCAGCGTGCGACCGGCGACGCAATATTCGCGCTCCACGACAGGCGTGGGCTTGGGCTTTGTCAGATTGCGAAAGAAGCCGAGAGTCATGGCGGGACGATACGCGATTCGAGAAAAACGACTAGAACAAAAAAGAAACGGCGCCGCTCGCGCGACGCCGTTTTTTCACGATGTGACCAGTCGCCGGATCTCAGTCGTCAAGCAGGTTCGAACCCTTGCCACGCTTGGTGGTCGTCGTTCCGGTGCTCGGATCGGTCTTCGTCGGCGCCGTCGACTTGTTGCGGTTGGCCATGAAGCGGTCGAACTCGTCCTGGTCCTTGGCGCTGCGCAATTCGCGGGCGTATTCGTCGAACTGGGTCAGCATCTCGTCGAGCTTGCGGCGCTCTTCGTTCAGCCGCTCAAGTTCCTTTTCGCGCCAGTCGTCGAAAGCGACGTTGCCGGTGCGGGCGGAACCATTGCCCCAGCGCGCGGCCTTGTCGGAACCGCGGCGGCAACCGGCGAAGATGCCGTCGGTCGCGCGGTTGACGTCACGCTTGAAGCCATCGAGGCGGTCGCCCCAGATGATGTAGGCGAGCATGGCGAAGCCGAGTGGCCAGAACACCATGAAACCCACAACCATCAACGCGATGGTTGCCGGCGTCCAGGCCGGACGGATCAATGCGGATGTGTTCATTTTCTCCCATTCCTTCGGTTGGAGACAGCCAAACCCGGCTGCGTGGAATCGAAATGGGAAGAGAAAAACGGCGATTCAAGACAATGTCCGCCAAATCCGGACAAGCATCTGAAATGTTTATCGCTTTTTGATCATATCGAGGAAAAGCACGACCAGCCCGGCAATCAGGCCCCAGAATGCGGCGCCAACGCCGAACAGCGTCAGACCCGACGCGGTGACGACAAAGGTGACGGTGGCGGCCATGCGATCCGCCTCTTCCTTCAGCGCGATAGAAAGCGCGTTGGCGAGCGACGCCATCAGCGCCAGGCCCGCCACCAGTACGATCAGGCTCTGTGGCAGCACCGCGAAGATCGCCACCAGCGAAGCGCCGAAAATCGCAAAGATGAGATAGGCGAGCGCATAGAACGGCCCGGTCTTCCAGCGCTCGGCGGGGTCGGGGTGGACGTCCGGCCCGGTGCAGATCGCGGCCGAGATCGCCGCCAGATTGGTGGTCGAGCCGCCGAACGGCGCCGACAGCAGCGAAAACAGGCCGGTGACGCCGATCAGCGGGCCGGGCTCCGGATGGTAGCCGGCGGCGCGCAGCACGGCGAGGCCGGACAGGTTCTGGGAAGCCATGGTGACGAGATAGAGCGGCAGTGCCAGCCCGATCACCGCCTTGGCGGTGAAATCAGGCGCAATCAGCGTCAGCGTCGACAGTTCCGGTGTCGGCAGGCCGCCGACACGGCCGGTGAGGAAAGCGGCAAGGCCACCGCCGATCAGCACCGCCAGCACCGACAGCGCCGGGTTGAACAGGCGGATGACGAAGAAGGCTGCAATCAGCGGCAGGATCAGCCACGGGTCGATGGGAATGGTCTTCACCGCATTGAGCGCGAAGGTGACGACGATACCGGCCAGCATGCCCGAGGCGACGGAAGGCGGTATTCTCGAGATCAGCTTCGTCAGGGGCCGAAACAGCCCGGTGGCGATCAGAAGGACGCCGGTGACGATGAAGGCGGCGACGGCCTCACCCATCGAAAAGCCGCTCGATGCCGCGATCAGCGCCAGGCCCGGCGTCGACCAGGCGGTGATGACTGGCATTTTCGTGCGCCATGACAGCCACAGGCTCTCGATCGCCATGGCCAGGCAGATCGTCGTCACCCAGCTTGCCGTCTCGATCTGCGTCGCGCCGACTGCGTTGGCGGCGGCGATGACGATGGCCAGCGTGCCGCCGAAGCCGACGATCGCCGCGACGAAGGCGGATATCGGAATGGAAAGGCGCATCAGTTTCCCCTCTGCGCCATTGCATCGACGGCCCGCACCAGCATGTCGAGATCCTGCGGTCGCGACAGGCGATGGTCGCCGTCAGGGATCAGCGACAGGGTCACGTCGTCGGCGGGCAGCAGGCTGACCAGCTTCAGTGCATGGCTTGCCGGCACATCCGCATCGGCCAGGCCCTGCAGGATATGCACCGGGCAATGGGTGTCGATCGGGCCTGTCATTGTCAGGTTGTCGCGCCCGTCCTCGATCAGCGCGCGGGTGTAGATGTAGGGTTCCGTGGAATAGTCCGACGGCTCTTCGAAGAAACCTTTTTTGGCGAGATCGCGCTTCTGCGCCTTGGTCAGCACCGGTTCGATCAGTTCAGCGGTAAAATCCGGTGCCGGCGCCAGCAGCACCAGGCCGGCGACGTTGCTGTCATCAGCCTTGCGCAATTCCTGCACCATGCGCAGCGCGATCCAGGCGCCCATCGAGGAGCCGACCAGGATCTGTTTGCCCTTGGTGAAATGCCGGAACACGGCAAGGCTTTGTGCAAGCCATGTCGAAATCGTGCCGTCGGCAAAGGCGCCGCCGGATTCGCCATGGCCGGAATAATCGTGGCGCAGAAAGGCGCGGCCTTCTTTTGCCGCCCAGTCCGACAGCGTCTGCGCCTTCGCGCCCAGCATGTCCGACTTGTAGCCGCCGAGCCAGACGATGCCGGGCGCAGAGCCAGCAGTATGGCGCACCGCGATGCGCGATCCATCGACATCCATAAAGACGGGGGGCGTTGCGGTCATGGCTTTTTCCTCAGGCCCTCTTCTGGCGCGGGATTCTTGTGGCACGGTCGGTGGCGTGGCGAAAAGTGCTCACTATGTTCTTTGTTTGGTGCAGGGCAGCGATCAGGGTGATTTTCTGTCAATGCTGTGCTATTGACTCCGCCCGCGCGCTCACCACATTGGCGCGTCCATGCATCAACACTGACAAATCCTGAACGAAACGGCCAAGGAGACCACGACCATTCGCAGACCTTTCAAAGCAGCGGCGCCGACCAAGGATGGCCCGCGCTCCAACCGTGACATCCGGGTTCCCCGGGTCCAGCTTATCGACGCCGAAGGCCAGAACCGCGGCGATGTTTCCATCAACGACGCATTGCTGCTGGCCGAAGAGGCCGGGCTCGATCTCGTCGAGATATCGCCCAACGCGGTGCCCCCCGTCGTCAAGATCCTTGATCTCGGCAAGTTGAAATACGCCAACCAGAAGAAGGCGGCCGAGGCGCGCAAGAACCAGAAGGTCATCGAGATCAAGGAGATCAAGATGCGCCCGAACATCGACAGCCATGACTACGAGACCAAGATGAAGGCGGTTCGCCGCTTCTTCGAGGAAGGCGACAAGGTCAAGCTGACGCTGCGCTTCCGTGGCCGCGAGATGGCGCATATGGAACTCGGCATGCAGCTTCTGAACAAGGTCCGCGAGGAAGTGGCGACGATTGCCAAGGTCGAAGCGGAACCGAAGCTCGAAGGCCGCCAGATGATGATGGTGCTGTCGCCGCGCTAAGATCTGCATCGGCGCGTATCTAGGATCACGATGACGTCAGGCTTGGCCATCGCGCTTAAATCCGCCTGAATCACATCGCAAGGCGTCCCGGCGATCGGCGGGACGCCTTCTTCTTGTTCAGACGCTGCGATCGCCGGCAAAATTCCTGACGATCGGATTCACTATGGTCGATGAAGTCAAGGTTTCGGACGTGGACTTCAAACACGGGCTGGGCAATTACCAGCATATGCGCCGGATAGTGCTTGCCGTTCTCGTGGTCGTGCTGTTTGCAGCATTGCTATTTGGCCAATCGACGTTTCCGCCCGACACAGCCGTGCACGAGACGATCGAAATGTTCGGCGTGCTGCTGATTTTCCTCGGCATCGTGGGCCGCCTTTGGGCGACACTCTACATAGGCGGGCGCAAATCGTCCGAGGTGGTGACTGGCGGGCCTTACTCGATCACCCGCAACCCGCTCTATGTGTTCTCGACCGTAGCCGCAGCCGGTGTCGGCGCGCAGATCGGTTCGTTCTCCGGTATCATCCTCTTCGGGCTTTTGTGCGCGGGGGCGTTCCATATCGTCATCCTGCGCGAGGAGAAGTTCCTCAAGGAAGCGCTCGGCGCGCCGTATCAGGCCTATCTGGCGCGGGTGCCTCGCTTCTTCCCAAAACTGTCGCTCTACCAGGAGGGCGATACCGGAAACTTCAAGCCGCGCCTGCTGTTGACCACGCTGCTCGACGGCCTGGTGTTTCTGATCGCGCTGCCGGCCTTCGAATTGATCGACGGCGCCCAGCTGTCAGGCATGTTGCCGGTCTGGTTCACGCTGCCCTGACGAGGACACAGCGCCGCATCTCCACAGGTGTTGCGCGCGGGCCGTCTTTGACGTATAGCACCGCCGTTCAAGAAAACCGCCCGGCAGGGCATGCCGTGGCGGTTTCATTTGCTTTTTAGGCTTTGGTCGGCCTGAAGCGAACAATAAGAGCGGTATTGCGCCCACAATACG
>NZ_RZQA01000409.1:0-5609 GCF_004022915.1 Mesorhizobium sp. M7A.F.Ca.US.006.04.2.1 | reverse complement strand
GGGCAACAGCATCCGGCGCCCCTACCTGACGATCGTCAGCCGCTCGGCCGCCCGCGTGATGGCGGTGTAGAGCCAGCGCTGGCGGGTTTCCTTGAAGGCCCAGCTTTCATCGAACAGCACGATCTCGTTCCACTGTGAGCCCTGCGCCTTGTGCACGGTCAGCGCGTAGCCATAGTCGAAATCGTCGAAGCGCTTCTTCTGCTGCCAGGGGATATCGGCGTCCGGATCCTCGAACGCCGCCTTGAGCAGCTTGATCTTGGCGACGCCGCGATCCGGATCGTCCTCTTCCGGCGACACCAGAAGGTTGATGCCGGGCTTCACCGTCTCGCGCGACGATGTCATCACCTTCCACAGCGAGCCGTTGAGCAGGCCCTTTGCCGGATCGTTGCGCAGGCAGACGAGCTTGTCGCCGGCCTGCGGATAGTCGGCGTTGAAGCCCTTGAGCTCGCGCAGCCGCTGATTGTAGCGGCGCCGCGTGCGATTGGTGCCGACCAGCACCTGGTCCGCCTTCAGCACCAGTTCCTGGGTAACGTCTTCCTTGCCGATCACCTGCGCCGTGCCATAGTCGCCACGCATGAACTCGCGGCCCTCGCGCACATCGAGCGCCAGCCGCAGGATCGGGTTGTCGCGCGCCTGCCGGTGGATTTCGGTGAGCAGAAAATCCGGCTCGTGGTCGGTGAAGAAGCCGCCGCCCGAGATCGGCGGCAGCTGGCCGGGATCGCCAAGCACCAGGATCGGCGTGCCAAAACTCATCAGGTCACGGCCGAGCTGCTCGTCGACCATCGAGCATTCATCGATGACGACCAGCTTGGCGCGCGAGATCGGGCTTTGACGGTTGAGCGAAAAGGTCGGCGACATCGAGGTCTTGCCGGTGACTTCGTCCGACACCGATTCCTCGCCTTTCGGCCTATAGATCAGCGAATGGATGGTGCGGGCGTTGACCGCGCCCTTGGAGCGCAGCACCTGCGCCGCCTTGCCGGTGAAGGCGGCGAACTGCACCTGGCCGTCGACATGTTCGGCGAAATAGCGCGCCAGCGTCGTCTTGCCGGTGCCGGCATAGCCGAACAGCCGGAACAGCTGCGGCTGGCCGATCTTCAGCCAGCGGGCGACCGCTTGCAGCGCCTCGTCCTGTTGGGGAGAGAATTCCATCAGCGCGAGAGACCGGATTCGCAAGGGAAAGACAAGACAGCCGCCATCATCATCGATGCGCCGGGACGCTTCAGTGCCGCCGACGGGTCAGGCTATCAGGCACAGACAAGAACGTAAAGGGAACAACCGACCACGTCGGCTGGAAGCGAAATTCAGGCAATGGCCATGGCGGCCCGCGGGTCGCGGTCGTCGGGTGGTAGCGGAACGGGAGCGTATCCGGCATAGCTGACGCTCAACCGTGCCTGCCCGTTCGAACAGGACCGGAGTGCATCCTCCAGCTTGGACATATTTCTAAGCGGCACTGTCGCGTTGACGACGACGACCACGCCGCGGATTTCCCGACTCAGGATCTGGCCACGGCGGCTTTGCAGTTCGGCGATGACGTTGCCGACATGGGTTGCTGAAGTCATTACTTCGACCTTCATGATCGGCTCGAGCAACTGCACGCCGAGGCGTGGCGCGGCTTCGCGAAAGCAGGCGCGGCCGGCGATCTCGAAAGCCAGAGCCGAGGAATCGGGATCGTGAAAAGCGCCATCCATCAGCAACGCCTTGACGCCGATCATCGGGAAGCCCGCAAATGGACCTGAGGACAATATGCTGCGCAGCCCCTTTTCGACGCCCGCAATGTATTCGCCATGAAGCGCACCACCGACGATCCTGGACTCGAACACGGAGTCCGCGCTGTCCGCGTTCGGCTCGAACATGATCTTGACGCGGGCGAACTGACCGGTGCCGCCGGACTGCCTCTTGTGCGTGAAGTCCTGCTTGTGCGTACGGGTGATCGTCTCGCGATAGGCCACTTGTGGAGAACCAATATTCACATCGACCTGGGACTCGCGACGCAGGTGGTCAATGATGATGTCGAGGTGGAGTTCGTCCATGAAGGCGATAATGGTCTGGCCCGATTCCTCGTCTTGCATGACGCGGAAGAAAGCATCCTCGTCCGCCAGCTTCGCCAAGGCGATACGCAGCCGCTCCTGATCGGCCTTCGATTTCGGCTCGATCGCGATTTGCAGCAAAGGCCAGGGCGCGGCAGGCTTTTCCATCATGGGGATATGGTCGCTGGTGGCCCCAATATTTGCAACTGAGTGCAGGAGCGAAATCCGGACTGAGATAACGGAAGACTAAACTGATCTTTTTGGCCTGGCTGCTCGCAGCCTGCTGTCAGGGTCCAGGATCGTTCTCCAGCAGGATCGGCTTGCCGTGCGGGGTGGCATGCGCGGCGCGTTCCCATGCCTCTGCCATCGCATCGACATCGGACTTGGCGGCCAGACCTTTTGAGGCAAGCAGCTTTTCCAACGCAGCCAGCCAATGTTCGTAATAATCATGGCCGTCCGCTGCGGCGCCCGGTCTCTTCACTTCTGCCGACAGTGCCTGCGCCCACTCGCTCCACGAAAACAGGCCCTTGTCGTGCAGCGCAACCGTCATGGCGAAGGCTTCGGCTTGCCATGGCTCGGCGAAAACAGGCGCATCGGCGCCCGGCGGCAAATCGGCGGGGCCATCACGCCGGCTCAAGATAGCTCTCCCAGGCGTCGATCGACACAACAAGCGTCGGGTCGGCGCCCTCGCCCCAGATCTCCGATCCTTCGAAAACCACGGTGTACACCCATTGCGGATTTTCGCCGTGTCCATGCGCGTTGCTGTCGGGAAAAACAAAACCGTCGTGCACCGCCTCGATCACGCCGTGCTTGCCGCGTGCGTAGCGCGGCAGCCGCGTGTGGCCGGTCGGGTTGAAGTTTTTGGTCCGCACGGCGTCGCCCGCCTTGAACCGCGCCGCTTGCGCCACCGGCCGGTCGCAAGGGCTGCCCTTGGCCAACACCGCGGGCACGTTTTCCGCCTTCAGCACCCTCTTGGGAGTCGCTGCTGGATCGACTGCCTTGCCCGCTTCGAGATCGCGCTGGCTGACGAAGCCATGGCGCTTTAACAGCACCTCCAGCGCCTTGATCCATATCTCGTAGTAGCTCGATGAATAGTAGACAGCCGGATGCAGCGATTCCCGTGCATGCCGGCTCTCGTCGATGTTCCACGCGCCCATGGCGCCGGCAGTCAGCGTCACGCCGAGCGCCCGCCTTTCCCAGGCGGCATGGAAGTAAGGTTCGTCCTTTTCCGGCGCGACCGGGCCGAACCCCATCTGTCCGCCGAGATCTTGCGGCCCGTTCATGCCGGCTGCCCCTCTATTCCAGGTCTTTGGGCCAGGCCGGTGCCGATCATCGCATCGCGGCTGACCAGCTCCGCCAGCCGCTCCTCGCTCCAGCCCTTGGTACCCTCGGGCCGCATCGGCACGACGAGATAGCGCAGCTCGGCAGTGGAATCCCAGACGCGGATTTTCTTGTCCGCCGGCAGCGTCAGCCCGAACTCCTCCAGCACGCCGCGCGGATCGATCACCGCGCGCGAACGATAGGGCGGCGCCTTGTACCAGACCGGCGGCAGGCCAAGCACCGACCACGGATAGCAGGAGCACAGTGTGCAGACGACGAGATTATGGGTGTCCTGCGTGTTGAACACCGCCTGCATGTGCTCGCCCTGGCGGCCGGTATAGCTTAGCGAGCCGATCGCCGCCGTCGCATCGCGCTTCAGCCAGTCGGCATAGGCTGGATCGCGCCAGGCTTTCGCCACCACCCTGGCGCCGTTGCGCGGCCCGATCTTCGTCTCGTAGGTGTCGACGATGACGTCGATCGCGGCCGGATCGATCAGACCCTTCTGGGCGAGGATCGTCTCCAGCGCACGCACGCGGGCGGCAAACGGATCGAGTTCGTTGTCGTGATCATGATCGTGTGACATGGCTACAAACTACGTTTGCAGTGATGCCGCTGCAAGCATGAGGGCTTGGGCCAGCGGACCATGGCGCCAGCTCTACCCCCTATTCGGCGGCCGCCCGCTGCGGCTCGGGCAGCATGTCTTCCCTGGGCTTGAACAGCGAGGGCTGATCCCCCGCTTCGACCGAGCCCGGCTCGCCCTTGCGCTTCGACCAAAGCCCCACCAGCCAGCCCGAGAAATTCTCCATGTAGACATAGATGACCGGCGTCACGAACAGGGTCAGTGCCTGCGAGGCAAGCAGGCCGCCGACAACGGCAACGCCCAGCGGCTGGCGCAGTTCGGCGCTGGCGCCGGTGCCGAGCGCAATCGGGAACGTGCCCATGAGTGCCGCCAGCGTCGTCATCATGATCGGCCTGAAGCGCATCAGGCAAGCCTTGTGGATCGACTCGGTCGCCGACATGCCTTCTCGTCGCAGTTCGAGCGCGACATCGACCATCATGATGCCGTTCTTCTTGACGATGCCGATCAGCATCAGGATGCCGATCACCGCGATGACCGACAGATCCATGCCGGCGAAGCGCAGCGCAACGACCGCTCCCAGCACGGCCGACGGCAGGCCGGTGAGGATGGTCAGCGGGTGGATGAAGCTTTCGTAGAGGATGCCGAGCACGATGTAGATGGTCAGGATTGCGCCGCCGATCAGAAAACCCTGGTTGGCCAGCGAATCCTGGAAGGTCTTGGCCGTGCCGGCAAAGGTCGTCGAGATCACCGTCGGCATGCCGATCTGCTCTTTCAGCGCATTGATGCGTGTCACGCTGTCGCCCAGCGCCACGCCCTGCGGCAGATTGTAGGAGATGGTCACGGCTGGAAGCTGGCCGAGCTGGTTGACGGTCAGGGCGCCGGCCGTGCGATCGACGCGGGCGAAGGCGCCGAGCGGAACAAGACTGCCGCTCGCCGTCCTCATCTGGATGGCCAGCATCCGCTCGGGCGACCACTCGATCTTGGGATCGAGCTCGGTGATGACTTCATAGCTGTCGGCCGAACCGAAGATGGTCGAAACCTGGTCGGTGCCGAACCCGCCATAGAGGGCGGAGCGCAACGTGTCGGTATCGATACCGAGTTGGGCGGCCTTGTCGCGATCCACCACCAGCGTCGCCTGCAGCGCATTGTTCTGCAGGTCGCTGGTGACGTCGGTGAAGTTCGCATGGTCGGCCGCCATCGCGTCGTTCAGTTTCTGCGCCCAAATATCGGTGAGGCCGGTATCAAGGCCCTGAACCACGAGCTGGTAGGCGCTTGCGGACGACCGCGAGCCCAGCCTCAAATTCTGCACCGGCTGCATGTAGGTCTCGATGCCAGCAACGCCGGCCAGTTGCTTGCGCAGATCCGCAAGCACCTTCTCTATATCGGGACGCTGGTCCTTGCCCTTGAGCTGGACGAAAAGCTGCCCCTGGTTGAGCGCGTTGTTGCCGCTGCCCGCCGACCACGCCACATGGTCGACATAGGGCGAATGCGAGAAGACGCTGGCGACCTGCCCTTGCAGCCTGGACATGGCGTCGAACGAGATGTCCTGGCGGGCGATGGTGGTCACCGATATCTGGCCGATGTCCTCCTGCGGGAAGAAACCCTTCGGCGAGATCTGGATCAGCCACACCGACGCTGCCGCGGTGCCGACGAAGACGAGGAACACCAGGAAGGTGTGCCGC
>NZ_RZQA01000408.1:0-5610 GCF_004022915.1 Mesorhizobium sp. M7A.F.Ca.US.006.04.2.1 | reverse complement strand
TCTTTCGCGGCTGCCATTGACATCGCTGGTCGAGGAGGTCACCGCGCCGCACCGGGACTTCGGCATCTCGATCAAGCTTCGGCCCGGCGAACGCATCGGCCCCGAGCCGGTCGGGCAGCGCAATCCGGGCGTCATCTACGGCCTCGGCAACCTGGTCGAGAACGCGGTCGATTTCGCCCGCAAAAGCGTCACCGTGCGCTGGAGCTGGGACGAGGCCACCGTCACCTTCTCGATCGTCGATGACGGCCCCGGTTTTCCGGCCGAGATCATCGACCGCATCGGCGAGCCCTATATGTCGACGCGCCAGGGCAATGAAACCGGCGGTGGTCTGGGCCTCGGCCTGTTCATCGCCAAGACCCTGCTCGAACGCTCTGGTGCCGTGCTCGATTTCCGCAATTCGAGTGGCCTGGGCGAGGGCGCCATGGTCCAGATATCGTGGCCGCGTGGTGTGTTCCTCAATCCGGAAATCACTTCGGCCAGCATGTTCGACACTGCCTGAGAGCCTTGAAGGACCTCTAAAAATTGGACAAGGAGGCTCAGGAACTATATTTGCGTAAAATTAAGGCAGCAGGAATTTTGAGACTATGACAGGCGACGAGAATATTGGCGCAATGGTTGAAGGCGAGGACACCTCGCTGCTTGTCGTCGATGACGACAAGCCGTTCCTTACGCGTCTGGCCCGCGCTATGGAAGCCAGGGGCTTCGTGGTCGAGACGGCCGAGAGCGTCGAGGAGGCGGTTGCCAAGGCGCGCGCCAATCCACCCGCCTACGCCGTGGTCGACATGCGGCTCGGCGACGGCAACGGCCTCGACGTGGTCGCGGCCATCCGCGAAAAGCGCGAGGATTCCCGCACCATCATCCTGACCGGCTATGGCAACATCGCCACCGCGGTGACCGCGGTGAAGCTCGGTGCGGTCGATTATCTCTCCAAGCCCGCCGACGCCGATGATATCTTCGCCGCACTCACCCGCACCGCCGGCGAGCGCGCGGCGCCGCCGGAAAACCCGATGTCGGCCGACCGCGTCCGATGGGAGCATATCCAGCGCGTCTATGAGATGTGCGAGCGCAACGTCTCCGAGACAGCGCGCCGGCTCAACATGCACCGTCGCACCTTGCAGCGCATACTGGCAAAGCGCGCGCCGCGTTAAGGCCACCGTTTGCCATCTTGCCGATTGAAACCCGCCGAAACAGGCGGCATGACGGAGGCGACATGCAGGATCTGAAGCAGCGGCCGATTTCCGTCTTCCGCGAATTTCTCGATAGCGAAGCGGCCGGCGGCATCATCCTGATGGCGGCGGCGGCACTTGCGTTGATCGTCGCCAACTCGCCGCTCGCCGAAACCTATTTCTCCGTGCTCCACGCCTATCTCGGCCCGCTCAGCGTCTCGCACTGGGTCAATGACGGGCTGATGGCGGTGTTCTTCCTGCTCGTCGGGCTGGAGATCAAGCGCGAGATGCTGGACGGCCAGCTCTCCACCTGGCCTCGGCGCGTGCTGCCCGGCATCGCCGCCGCCGGCGGCATGCTGGTTCCGGCACTCGTCTATGTCGCCGTCAACCGCAACAATGCGGCCGCCCTGTCCGGCTGGGCGATCCCGACCGCCACCGACATAGCTTTTGCGCTCGGCGTGCTGTCGCTGCTCGGCAGCCGCGTGCCGGCTTCGCTGAAGGTGTTCCTCACAGCATTGGCCATCATCGACGACCTCGGTGCCGTCATCATCATCGCCATCTTCTACACCAGCGGCTTGTCGCTGGCTTATCTGGGTGCCGCCTTCGCAATCATTGCCGCGCTTGTCGTGCTCAACCGCATGCGGGTGATGACGCTTGTGCCCTATCTCGTTCTGGGCGTCGTCCTGTGGGTTCTGGTGCTGAAATCTGGCGTCCATGCAACGCTTGCCGGCGTGGCGCTGGCGCTGACCATCCCGCTTGAGCGCTCCGCCGGGATCGGTCACGATCTGGACCGTTCGCCGCTGCACCGGCTCGAGCACGGCCTGCACAAGATTGTGGCTTTCGTCGTCATCCCGATCTTCGGCTTTGCCAATGCCGGCGTTTCGCTCGCCGGCCTGAGCTTTGGCGCGCTGATCGAGCCGTTGACGCTGGGTGTCGCCGCCGGCCTGGTGGTCGGCAAGCTGGTCGGCGTGTTCGGCTCCTCGGCACTTGCCATCAGGCTCGGTCTTGCCGACCTACCCGCCAATGCCGGCTGGACGCACATGATCGGCATATCGCTGCTGTGCGGCATCGGCTTCACCATGAGCCTGTTCATCGGCCTACTCGCCTTCGCCGGCGACGTGGCGCTGCAGGACGCGGTCAAGGTCGGCATCCTCGCCGGCTCCTTCATCGCCGCCATCCTGGGCGCTGCCGTGCTGCTCATGGCGTCCGCTAGGGGTGGCGTGGAGGACGGCGAAGAGGAGAGCCGGCCATAGACTGAAGGACGCCGCTACTCGCTCTCACCCTCCAGCGCCGGCACCGACACGCCGGCAAGCTCCGCCGCCAGCAGCCGCGAAGCGCCGGCCCGCGCGATCCGCAGCATCAGCGCCTTGCGCGTTGCCGCTGCCATGCGGTGCTCGGGCGCATCGCGCAGGATCTCGGCGCCATAGCCGTCGGAAAGGATGAAGCCGCATTCGTGCGGGAAGATCTCCGAGGGTACGCCGGGATGGGTGGCGAAGAAGAAGCGGTCGGAATGCAGCCGGTAGTCGGGCCATTTGCGGTCGACCCTGAAATCCTCGATCGAGGATTTGATCTCGATGATCCAGATATCGCCCTGCCGGGTCAAAGCGACGAGGTCGGCACGGCGGCCGGTGGCCAGCGACAGTTCGGGCAAGACATGCGCGCCCATATCCATGAGCAGCCGCTGCACACCGCGCCGCACCAGCATGGCGCGTTCGGACTGGCGACCGTCGATGAGAGGGTTGATTGGGATGGGCGAGATGATCGGCATGCCAGGCACCATGCCAGATTCTGTTCACGGTTTGAACCTGTTTTATGCAGGCGATTGTATATTCGATATACCCGGATATACCCAAAAGAAGTCAGGCATTGATCCTTGAAAGATTGAGCTTGTGGTGCACACCATCGTTCTCATGGGGACGGGCGGCACAAAATTGAACAGCACTGATGGTGAACAACTGTGGGCCTTTGACCTTGATGCTCTGCGCAAGGCTTTCAGAAAGTCCGTTCAGGAGCATAAAGTCACCACGGCTGATTGGGCGGAGCACGCCAAGCAGTTCCTGGAAAAACAGAGAGATCGTCAGCGCAAATCGACTTGATATGCTGCGCCGGTCAATTTCCATTTGGTAACTTTAAGATAGCAGCGAAAAAGTCTTTGCGCGTCACCAACCAAAGTCAGATGCAACCGCTTTAGTTCCGCGAATGCCGAATGGCATAAGCAGGGAGACGTCACTTCGACACTTTCGTGAAGTGCGCACCCCATCTGCGGGTGATGCATCGCTTTATGTAAATTAGCTAAAGCGAATATAAGAGAAAAGTGATATTTTGGAAGCAGCCGGGGCACCCCCCAATACACCCCGCTCCGGTCAGGCCCGGTGGCGGTCCACCCAAAGGAAGGCTACCGGGCCGATCCCTGCAACCAACCGGTGACCCGCTCGTTGATCCCATGCCGGGTTGATCCCCCGGCACTCCAGGACCTGCCCGCTGCCGAGGGGCGGCGGGCCTTTTTTGCCGATTGATTGAAGCCCGCAGCGATAGCGAAGGCGCCGGCGGGCGCCGGGACCTTCGCGTTGCTGGTCTCGTCAGAAGTGGATCCAGAAGGATCTGCGGAAACATCTGCGGCGCCAATAGCCATTGCGCCAATAGCGACGGCAGACCCGCCTCCACCCGCGTCGGCGACGGCGGCGGTGCCATCTGCGGTGCCGCACCAACTCGACGCCATCCTGGACACCGGGACCATCCGGGTCGAGAATATCGTCGGACGGTTTGTCGAGCTCGTCGAGAATGCCGGGCCCCGTATTCGGGATGCCGGCCAAGGCGGTGGCAGGACGCGCGATTGCGACGACGGTCGCAGCCCCTGCCAGCCCAAGCATTCCAGTCAGAAACAATCGCCGATCCATGCCAACCTCCATCGTTGATCATTGCGACAAGGGAAGACATAGAGCGGCTGATTGACGCGCCCAGATGCCGAAGAAAATTGGGTCAATCGCTCTGCCGTGCCGGCGGCGGGCCTTTTTTGGCGATCTCTGACAATCCACGCGGCCAATGCGCCTGTTCCCGGGGATCATTCCTCCGACAAGCCGGCCGCCGTTGCGGCCGTTTCAATGCTCACCGGCACGCCCTGGCGCAGGGAGTTGCTGACCGTGTTGACGAGGTCGCGAGCAAAGGCTTGCCTTCGAGGTTCAGCGTCACGGTCACGGCGATCTTGTCGAGCGTTACGCCCATTTCCTCGGCGACGTAGCGAAGATCGTTGCAGAAGCAGCCGCCGATCGCCAGGGCAAGCAACTGGCCGCCATTGAAGCCCAGGCCCATGCCGCCGGCCTTGCCTTCGGGCCGGTCGACGATGATCGTGTGGCCGCCGGCCCAGCCCATGGCGGCTCGCGTGTCCTCCACATTGCGCAGTTCGACGGTCATCGAGACCATTGCGGATGTCCTCCCGGCAGGAGTCGACCAGGCTTCGGGCGTCGTCGACATACGGTCATTATGCAGGCGCAGAGGCGCCCTTGTCGCTGGGCAATGCCGCGCCCGCCATGTCATCAAGGATCGGACAATCCGGCCTTTCGTCGCCGTGACAGGCATGAATCAGTTTCTGCAGCGTCGAGCGCATCGACTGCAACTCGCGCACTTTCTCCTCGATCGCCGTGACATGGGCGGCGGCGATTTCGCGCACGTTTTGGCTGGCGCGGCTGCGATCCTGGTAAAGCGCCATCAGCTGGCGGCAATCGTCGATGGAAAAGCCGAGATTGCGCGCGCGGCGCAGGAAGGCCAGCCGATGGATGTCGTCTCCGGAATAATCGCGGTAGCCGTTGGCGGCGCGTGCCGGGGCGATCAGGCCGATCTCTTCATAGTAACGGATGGTCTTGGCCGACAGGCCGGAGCGGTGGGCGGCGTCACCGACATTCATGACGGTTCTCCTCGATTTCTAGGAACCCATGGAGCAGGCCCCTTGAATTTGCTTCACAATCCTGTGAGTCCTGTTGCCAAAATGCCATAGTGATACGCTTACCGGTACGTCAAGGCAGGCATATAGGCATCGCGCGCTTGGCAAGCAAAGCAAATGCCAGCATGAATGATGATGAGAGAGCGGCCGACTCGTGCCGCCGAGTTTGGGCGGGGCACCGGATCACCTGATGCGCATGAAGTCGTTTGCAATCATCGCCGCACTGGCGCTCTCCACTGCTATCGCCGGTTGCAGCACCATCGGCTCGCAGATCTTCTCCAACGACTACGGCGCGGTCACCGACGCCGGTTATCAGCTGCCGCGCATCCCGATCGAGAAAGTGCCGATGAAGTACCATCGGCAGGAAGTGAACTACGATAGCCCGGAAAAGCCGGGCACGATCATCGTCGATACGCAGAACAAGTTCCTTTATTTCATCGAGGGCGACGGAAGGGCCATTCGCGCTTGAGCGCAATGTGGGCGGTGCCATGCCACTCGAAGCCCTCG
>NZ_RZQA01000407.1:0-5612 GCF_004022915.1 Mesorhizobium sp. M7A.F.Ca.US.006.04.2.1 | reverse complement strand
CACCGACTCCACCATGAAGACCTTGAAATCGCAAGCCGACTTCAGGAGCGCGTGGATGGCGATGAACGACGAGGACCGAGCCGGGATGATGAAGGAGTGTGGCGACGAAGCCATAGCCAAAAATCACGACAATTTCTGCAAGATGACCAAGCAACTTGGCGGCGCCAACTGAATGGGGCTTTTTGCGAATCAAAATGGCAGGCACAATTACCTGCCATTTTACGACGGACGCGGCTCCGCCGACCCCAGGGGGGCATTTTAGGACGGTCCCGCCTGGCATACCTCCCGAAGGCTGAAAGTAGCGGACGCGACCGATATTCAGACAGCCCGGCTTTCGCGGGACGGTGATGCGTGATGATGAAACTCCGTGTTGTGACGTGCGTTGTGAGCTGTGCGCGTCAGAGGCTTTCCCATGTATGAAGCGTGGTTTTCCAAACCTGTAGCCGTTGCCACCGGCATCAGCGGCGACATCCGAAACCTTACCAACGCTCGTGAGGCTTTTGACTTGCTCAACGACAAGTGGCGCAACGAAGGAAGCGCCAAGCATCGATCTACACTACGAGCATGCCAGCAGGCGTTGAATGGCAACGTTCCGGCTGACATCGCCAGAGACGCTTTTATTGAAGCAGCGCGGGAAGCGCGCATGTTGGTCGGGTGAGTTGCGGTGACAAGAGCTTGCCCCGCGGTTCAGCGCCCATGAACGCGTCGACCTGCTTACATACTCAGAATGAAAAACGGAAAGCCGGCGGTGAGCTTCTGTGCTTCGGCTGGCGCTCGGAAAACTGAAGCAAGCAAGCCGGCACCGTTCCGTTAGAATGCATCTCGCGTCGCCTTCAGCCCAAACAAACCTATGAGGAGGACGCCGAGTGAGTATCTTCGGAATAAGCGTGGACTGAGTCTGGGCGGCAACGGCGCTTTCCGATCTATCGATCTTCGCAAAGGCCTGCAACGTGGGTTGGCGCCTTCCGGACTCCGGCAATGCGGCGGCGGTAGAGCAAATGGCATTCGTCAAGTCAGCCATCGACCAAGCTACGTCAGCGGGCAGTTTCCAACATCATTCGGCAGCTTCGACCGATCTCGATGCCGGCACGATCCGCGCGGCACAATATTTGAACTCGGGGATCTTGCCGTAAGGATCGAGCATAGGATTGGTAAGCATGTTGGCCGGGCTCTCGTTAAAGCAGAACGGCATGAACACCATGCCATCGGCGACCTCTCGATCGGCCCGCAGAATGGCTTCGACGACGCCGCGCCGCGTTTCTACGTTTATCACGTCCCCCTGCGCAAGGCCGCGGCGCCTGATCTCGTAGGGATTCATCGCAGCAATGCCGTAGGGCTCGATCGCGTTGAGCACCCCGGCGCGGCGTGTCATGGCGCCCGTGTGCCAGTGCTCCAGCAAGCGCCCGGTGGTTAGCACCAGAGGATATTCGTCGTCGGGCACCTCGTCGGGGGGCAGGAGGTCGGCGGGCACGATGCGCCCGCGGCCATCCGCGGTCGGGAACCCGGTGGTGAAGACGATCTCGTTGCCAGGAACATCAGGACCATCGGCAGGATAGACGACGGACTCCTCGCGTTCGATGCGCTCCCAGGAAATATGCTTCAGCGACGGCATTACTTGCGCCATTTCGCCGAAGACATCCGAAACGTGTTTGTAGTTCCAGTCCAGCCCCATGCGTCTGGCAAGCTCGATGATGAGATCGAGATCCTGCCGCGCCTCGCCGGGCAGGTTGACGGCGGGTCGGCCGATCTGCACCTGCCTGTTTGTGTTGGTGTAGGTGCCGAGTTTCTCCGCATGCGCGGAGGCCGGGAGCACCACGTCGGCGTGCCATGCGGTTTCGGTCAGGAAGATGTCCTGAACTACCAGATGCTCAAGCTTGGCGAGTGCGGCGCGCGCATGGCTCTGGTCGGGATCGGACATGGCCGGGTTCTCGCCCATAATGTACATGCCCCGGATCTCGCCGTCATGGATCGCGTCGACGATCTCGACGACGGTCAAGCCGCGTTTGGGGTCGAGCGCCTGGCCCCAGAAATTCTCGTACTGGCCGCGGATATCGGCATTCTCCACCGATTTGTAGTCGGGGAAATACATCGGGATGAGGCCCGCGTCCGAGGCGCCCTGGACGTTGTTCTGGCCGCGCAGCGGATGGAGCCCTGTGCCGGCGCGCCCGACATGGCCGGTGATCAGCGCCAGCGCGATCAGGCAGCGCGAATTGTCCGTTCCGTGGGTGTGCTGCGAAATGCCCATGCCCCAAAAGATCATCGAACGCTCCGCCTTGGCATAGGTGCGTGCCACATCGCGCAGCACACCGGCCTCGATGCCGCAGACGGGAGCCATCGCCTCGGGCGAGAAATCCTTCACCTTTGCCTTCAATGCCTCGAAGCCGGAGACGTTGGCCTGGATGTACTGCTGGTCATAGAGCCTCTCGTCGATGATGACGTGCAGCAGCGCGTTCAGCATCGCCACGTCGCTGCCTGGCTTGAAGCGGAGGCTGTAGGTCGCGTGGCGCATCAGTTCCTGGCCGCGCGGGTCTATCACGATCAGCTTGGTGCCGCGCTTTGCCGCTTGCTTAAAATAAGTCGCCGCCACTGGATGATTTGTCGCCGGCCGCGCGCCGATGATGATCACGCATTCGGCCTTCATGGCATCCATGAAAGGCGCCGAGACCGCGCCAGAGCCAACGCCCTCCATCAGAGCGGCCACCGATGAGGCATGGCAGAGCCGGGTGCAATGGTCGACATTGTTGGTCCCGAATGCCTGCCGAACGAATTTCTGGAAGAGATAGGCCTCCTCGTTCGAGCCCTTGGCGGAGCCGAAGCCGGCCAGTGCGTTGCCGCCATGGTCGTCGCGAATGCGCTTCAGCCCGCTGGCAGCGCGCTCCAGCGCTTCTTCCCAGGTGGCCTCGCGGAACACGGTGAGCGGGTCGACATCGCGCAGATCGATGTCGCCGGCTTTCGGCGCATCGTCGCGGCGGATCAGCGGCTTCGTCAGCCGTTCGGGCGACATCACATAGTCGAAGCCAAAGCGGCCCTTGACGCAGAGCCGGTTCTCGTTCGCCGGACCATTGCGGCCGTCGACCTGGACGATTTTATTGTCCTTGACGGCGACGCGCGTCTGGCAGCCGACGCCGCAAAACGGGCAGACCGTGTCGACAAGCTTGTCGAACGCTTGGACGACACGGGTCTTGCCGGTTTCGTCCATCAGCGATTTCTCGTAGAGCGCACCAGTCGGGCAAGCCTGGACGCATTCGCCGCAGCTGACGCAGGTCGACAGGCCCATGGGGTCGTGCATATCGAAGACAGGAACCGAGTGATTTCCGCGCTCGGCCATGCCGATCACGTCGTTGACCTGCACCTCGCGGCAGGCGCGCACGCAAGCGCCGCAGGTGATGCAGGCGTCGAGATTGACGGCAATGGCCGGATTGGTGATGTCGAATTCTGGCGCTAGCCCCTCCTCGGTGAACTTGGAACGGTATCGGCTGCCCGAAATTCCCATCGAACCGGCCCATTGCCAGAACGCAGACAGGTTGTCTGGACCGTCGCTCGCCGATCGCATGTTGCTTGCGAGGAGCTCGAATACCATCTCGCGTGATTTGCGGGCGCGTTCGGTATCGGTTTTCACGACCATGCCGGCAGAAGGCTGGCGAACGCAGGAGGCAGCCAGCACGCGCTCGCCTTCGATGTCGACCATGCAGGCGCGGCAATTGCCGTCGGGACGATAACCCGGCATGTCGACATGGCACAGATGCGGAATTTTTGTACCCTGGCGCTTGGCGACATCCCAGATAGTCTCGCCAGGGGTGGCGCTTACGGTTTGCCCATCGAGGGTGAATACCGTGCTCTCGGCCATCAGAGGTCACTCCGGAAATGCGTCAGCAAATGATTGACCGGATTGGGCGCTGCCTGGCCCAGGCCGCAGATCGACGAATCGCGCATGACCATTTCGAGGTCGCGAATCTTGTCTTCCGGCATCAGACCCTGCTCCTGCAAGAGAGCCACCAACTTTTCGGTCCCGTCGCGACAAGGCGTACACTTCCCGCAGCTCTCATGCTTGAAGAATTTCATCAGATTGAGCGTGACCTGCTTTATATTGTCGGCCCGCGAGAACACGACGATAGCATGGGAGCCGACGAAGGCGCCCTGCTTGGCCAGATCGCCGCCGAAATCGAGCGGAATGTCGCCCAGTGTCGCTGGCAGGATACCGCCTGAGGCGCCGCCCGGCAAATAGGCCTTGAACTCATGACCGTCCGCCATGCCGCCGCAATAGTCGTTGATCAATTCGCGTACCGTTACGCCGGCCGGCGCCAGCTTGACGCCGGGATTTTTCACGCGGCCGGAAACGGACCATGAGCGGATGCCGGGGTGGCCGGGCTTGCCCTGCGTAGCGAACCATTGCGCGCCCTTTTCGACGATGTCGCGGATCCACCAGAGCGTCTCGACATTGTGGTTGAGCGTCGGTCGTCCGAACAGGCCGACCTCGGCGATGTAGGGGGGGCGGTGGCGCGGCATGCCGCGCTTGCCCTCGATGCTTTCCAGCATCGCACTCTCCTCGCCGCAGATATACGCACCAGCGCCGCGGCGGAGTTCGATGAACCCCGGCTTGACGATGCCGGTAGCTTCGAGTGCGGCGATCTCCTGACGAAGAATGGCGAGCACCGCAGGGTATTCGTCACGCATGTAAAGATAGATCCGTTCCGCCTCGACCGCGTGCGCTGCAATCAATGCACCCTCAAAGGCACGGTGCGGATCTTGCTCGAGATAGATGCGGTCCTTGAAGGTGCCGGGCTCGCCCTCGTCGCCATTGATCGACATCAGGCGCGGGCCCGGATAGGAGCGCACGATCTGCCACTTCTTGCCGGCAGGGAAACCAGCACCGCCCAGGCCCCTCAAGCCCGCATCGCCCAGGGTGGCGATGAGCTGGTCTGTGTTCAGCGTCCCAATCCGTACCTGCTGCAAAAGCTGGTAGCCTCCTGCCTGGCGATACGCCTCCAGTCCCACATAATCGGGTATGCTTACATCGGTCTCCGCTGCCGCGGCCATGCGCAGCAGGGCCTCGGCAGTTGCCTGGTCGACCTCGCGATTACCGATACGTGCGGCCGGCGCGCCAGCGCAGCGGCCCATGCAGGGCGCGCGCATGACCCTGATCGCCGGATCGGCGCCCGCTTGCAATTCGGCCAGGAGCGTCTCGGCGCCTGCCAGCATGCAACTCACTGAATCGCACACACGGATTGTCAGCGGCGCCGGCGGCATCTCGCCTTCCTTCACGACGTCGAAATGGTCGTAGAACGTCGCCACCTCGTAGACCTCTGCCTGCGACAAACGCATATCTTGTGCCAGCGCCCGCAAATGCCGCGCTGACAGGCAGCCATATCGGTCCTGGATAAGGTGGAGGAATTCAATCAGCAAGTCGCGCCGTCGCTGGCGCGCGCCAAGCAGCGCCTGGACCTCGGCGAGCGCGGCGTCATCCAGCGGCCTGCCCTTTGGTCCGCGATCACGCCGCCGCTGTTCCTGCATCGTCATGTGCTCGCCTCCCGCGTGCCCCTTACCTCGTAACGATATCCGGCGGACCATGATGTCGACTATGAGGCACGATATGTTCCCTGCACGACCAAGGC
>NZ_RZQA01000406.1:0-5627 GCF_004022915.1 Mesorhizobium sp. M7A.F.Ca.US.006.04.2.1 | reverse complement strand
GTCCTCGGCACCACGCACGATGATGTCGACATGGCGGCCGAAGGTTTTTTCGAAGGCTGCCTCCAGCCGCTGTTCAAGGTCGGCAATATCAGTTGCCGGCGCCTCGAAGACCAGATTTCCGGTCGCCACCAGGGTGCGCGGGTTCTTCAGCCCGAGATCTTCCGCCATGGCCTTGAGGTCGGCCATGACGACCCGGCGGCCCTCGCCCAGAATGATGCTGTAAAGCAGCGCGACATAGGTCTGCATGGCCGACCGGCTACACCAGCCGGCTCTGCTCCACCGCCGCCTCGATGAAACTGGCGAACAGCGGATGCGGGTCGAGCGGCCGGCTTTTCAGTTCCGGGTGATACTGCACGCCGATGAACCAGGGATGGTCGGGATACTCGACTGTTTCCGGCAGCACGCCGTCGGGCGACATGCCGGCAAACACCAGGCCGCAATCCTCAAGCCGCTCCTTGTAGTCGACATTGACCTCGTAGCGGTGGCGATGGCGCTCGGAAATCTGCGTGTCGCCATAGATTTCGGCGATCTTGGAACCCTTGGCGAGCTCGGCCTGATAGGCGCCGAGCCGCATCGTGCCGCCGAGGTCGCCGGTTTCGCGGCGCTTCTCCAGCATGTTGCCTTTCAGCCATTCGGTCATCAGGCCGACGACCGGCTCCTCGGTCGGACCAAACTCGGTCGAAGACGCATGCTCGACGCCGGCCAGCGACCGCGCCGCCTCGATGCAGGCCATCTGCATGCCGAAGCAGATGCCGAAATACGGCACTTTTCGCTCACGCGCGAACTTCGCCGCCAGGATTTTGCCTTCCGAGCCGCGCTCCCCAAAGCCGCCGGGAACCAGGATGCCATGCACCTTTTCCAGCCACGGCGTCGGATCCTCCTTTTCGAAGATCTCCGATTCGATCCAGTCGAGCTTGACCTTGACGTGATTGGCCAGGCCGCCATGCGACAGCGCCTCGATCAGCGATTTGTAGGCGTCCTTGAGGCCGGTATATTTGCCGACAACGGCGATGGTCACCTCGCCTTCCGGATTGTGGATGCGGTTGGACACCGCCTGCCACGGCTCCATGCGCGGCTTCGGCGCCGGATCGATGCCGAAGGCGGCCAGGACTTCCGAATCGAGCCCTTCCTTGTGATAGGCCATCGGCACGTCGTAGATATGCGGCACGTCGAGCGCCTGGATCACGGCACTTTCGCGCACATTGCAGAACAGCGACAGTTTTCTGCGCTCTTCCTTGGGGATAGCGCGGTCGGCGCGGACCAGCAGGATGTCGGGCGCGATGCCGATGCCGCGCAGTTCCTTGACCGAATGCTGAGTCGGCTTGGTCTTCAGCTCACCGGCCGTCGGGATATAGGGCATCAGCGTCAGATGCACGTAGACGGCATTGTTGCGCGGCAAGTCGTTGCCGAGCTGGCGTATAGCCTCCAGGAACGGCATCGCCTCGATGTCGCCGACCGTGCCGCCGATCTCGCACAGCACGAAATCATAGTCGTCATTGCCGTTGAGGACGAAATTCTTGATCTCGTCGGTGACGTGGGGGATGACCTGCACGGTGGCGCCGAGATAGTCGCCGCGCCGCTCGCGCTCGATGATGTTCTTGTAGATGCGGCCGGTGGTGATGTTGTCCTGCTGGTTGGCGGAGCGGCCTGTGAAGCGCTCGTAATGGCCAAGATCAAGATCGGTTTCCGCACCATCGTCGGTGACGAAAACCTCGCCATGCTGGTACGGCGACATCGTCCCCGGATCGACATTGAGATAGGGATCGAGTTTTTTGATGCGTGCGCGATAGCCTCGCGCCTGCAGGAGAGCCCCAAGGGCCGCTGCGGCAATGCCTTTTCCAAGTGAGGAAACCACGCCGCCTGTGATGAATACATATCGCGCCATGGGAGTCATCGCTTAACGCGGCCGGATTGATTCCGCCAGAGAAAAAACCACCGCGAAGGTTTTTTCCCAAGAAGGCGCTCGGATCGTGAACAGGGCAAAACAAAAGGGCCGGCTGAGCCGGCCCTTTCGGCAGGATGACGAAAACGTCAGATGATGACGACCTTGGTGCCAACCCTGACGCGGCTGTAGAGGTCCATGACGTGCTCGTTGATCATGCGGAAGCAGCCATTAGAGGCGCTGGTTCCGATCGACTGCGGCGCGATGGTGCCGTGGATGCGCAGATGCGTGTCCTTCTTGCCGTCATAGAGATAGATGGCGCGGGCGCCGAGCGGATTCTGGCCACCGCCAGGCATGCCGTCCTTATACTGGCCGTAATGCTTCGGCTCGCGCTTCTGCATGTCCAGCGTCGGGATCCAGCGCGGCCATTCCTGCTTGTCGCCGACCGCGACCGTGCCCTTGAACTGCAGGCCCTCGCGACCGACCGCAATGGCGTAGCGCCGCGCGGTGGAAGATGATTCGACGAGGTAAAGGCGCCGCGCGCTGGTGTCGATGACGATGGTGCCGGCATCGTAACCAGTGAATTCCACGTCCTGCGGCACGAATTCCGGCTTCACCTTGAACTGCTTCTTGGCCTCCCTCTTGGCGAGAGCCTGATCGAGAGCCCGCGTCTCGGGAAGATAGCTTATCGAGGAGCCGGACGACGTCCCGCCGAAAAGGCCGGCGAACAGGCCGCCGCCGCTCGGCTTCTTCTGGCCGATGACTTCGCTGCGCAGTTCGCCATTGTTGCCGGTCAGGGCGACGTTCATGGCCTCCGCCGGAAGCGGCTCGGCCGACTGGATCGGCGCTATCGGTTCGATAGGCTCGATGATCTTGGCAGCCTGCTTCCTGGCCGGCTTGGCATCGGCCACCTCGGTTGCCGGCGCGCTCTTGCCCTTCTTGGCAAGGAACGCCTGCCGTTCCGCGTCGGCCTTGGCCTTTGCCGCCTCGCGCATTGCCAGCTTCCTGGCTTCGAGCGCCTTGGCTTTGGCGGCTTCCTTGTCGGCAACGATCTTGGCCTCGATCTTCTTGATCTGGGCGAGGTCGTCGGGCGTCGGGTTTTTCTTCTTCTTGAGAAGCTTCAGTTGCGACGCATCACTCTTGACGGCGATGTTGATGGCAGAAGTTGTTTCAGCCGAAGGCTGTGCGGCCATATTGGCCGGAACGCCTGCGAAAGCGGGGGAACTCAAGCCGAGTGCGGCGCAAAGTCCCAGGAAAATGAAGCTGCGAAGCTGCATGGCGAAGATCCGATCGTTCTATGCTTGTTGCCACGGCGTCGCCCAGCGCCCCCCAAGGGCGCCGGAAATGCCGCGTGCAATCTATAGTCGAATAAGCGCGGCCGCCTCAAGCGTGGGGCCATGCCTCACCCCGTCGAATCTTCGTGATCTCGCTGCATTTGCCGCGACTGTGTTCAAACGACCACAGATCGCCGTTCAGGCACCGAGGACTACTGGTTTGGAACCTGCGGGGTCGCCGGTGCGGCGGGAGCCGTGCCGTTGGTCGCCGGCGGCGTCGAGCCGGCGGCAGGCGCAGTGGCCGGGGCAGTCGCAGGAGCCGAAGCATCGTTGCCGGAAGGCGGCGTCGGCGTGGTGGTGCCCGCGGGCGCCGGAGTTGTGGTTCCAGGCAACTGGTTGAGCACGCCTTTGCCGGCGCCGTCCGAGGTCGCCGGCACGCGGTCCAGGATATCGATCGGCTTTTCGCCGTAGCGGGCGACGATCGACAGGGTCAAGGAGGTGGCGAAGAAGGCAGCCGCCAGGATCGCCGTCGCACGCGTCAGCGCATTGGCCGCACCACGCGCGGTCATGAAGCCGGACCCGCCACCGATGCCGAGGCCACCGCCTTCGGAACGCTGCAGCAGCACCACGCCGACAAGGGCGAGCACGACCATGAGATGGATGACGATCAGTACGGTTTCCATAGTTTATCCTGGCAAGGCCTTGCCCGGCCGCGGACACGACCGGTGAATTGGAGGCGGCTCAATACAATGCTTTGACGGCATTTCCAAGCCCGTGGCCGGAATATGGGAAGCAACCCGTCCTTTGCAACGATTTCGTGCACCGGAAGCCCTGTCCGGCGGGGAAAATGTCTTCAAGCAATATTGCGATAGGCCTCGGCGATGCCGAGAAAGTCCGCCGCTTTCAGGCTGGCGCCGCCAACCAGCGCGCCGTCGACATTCCTGACGCCGAGCAGTTCGACCGCGTTGGAGGGCTTGACCGAGCCGCCATAGAGAATGCGCACCTTCGCCGCGACGCCGCCGAGCTTTTCCGACAGCTTTTCGCGGATATGTGCGTGTGCCGCAGCGACGTCGGCCGCCGTCGGCGTCAGGCCGGTGCCGATCGCCCATACCGGCTCATAGGCAATGATGGTGTTGGACGGGGTGGCGCTTGGCGGGACCGAGCCCTCGACCTGCCGCGACAGCACGTCCAGCGTGGCGCCCGCTTCACGCTGCTCATGCGTTTCGCCGACGCAAATGATGGCAACAAGCCCGGCACGCCATGCGGCGGATGCCTTGGCCTGGACAGTGGCGTCATCCTCGCCGCGTTGCTCGCGGCATTCGGAATGGCCGACGATGACATGGCTCGCACCGGCATCCCTGAGCATTTCCGCCGAGATGCAGCCGGTGTAGGCTCCGCTCTCCTTGGTGTGGCAATCTTCGCCGCCGGCATGCACCGGCGTGCGCGACAGGATCTCGGCGGCGTGGGCAAGCAGGGTTGCGGGAACGCAAACCAGCGCTTCGGTCTCCGCGTCAAGCCCACTAATGAAGCCGTTGCCGATCATCCTGAGCTCGTTGAGGGAGGCGCTGGTGCCGTTCATTTTCCAGTTGCCGGCGACGAGCGGGCGAATTCCTGGCGTCATGGGTTTGCTTCTCCGGATGATATCGGGGCTCTGGCCCTCACTACCAAAATCAGGCCACAAAGCAATCGACAGTGGGCCGGAAGGGCGCTATTGCGCTTGTTTCAGACTCGGCGCATGCGAAAATGCGCATAAATCGGAAGTAAAAATGCTTGGTATATTGAGAAGCGCGGCAGGCACCTGGGTCGCGAAGGGGCTGTTGGTGCTGCTGGTGCTCAGCTTTTTGGTCTGGGGCGTTTCCGGACGGCTGATGGGCGGTTTGGCCGGCCATGATTCGGTGATAACCGCTGGCGGCACCAAAGTGTCGATCAACGAATACCGTCTCGCCTATGATCGCCAGCTCGCCGTCATGTCGCAGCAGTTCGGCCAACGTCTCAGCCACGAACAGGCAAAGGCGCTCGGTGTCGACAACCAGGTGCTGGCGCAGCTCGTCTCGGGTGCCGTTCTCGATGAACAGGCCCGCAAGCTGGGCCTCGGACTTTCCAAGGACCGGCTGGCCGAGCTGACACGCGAAGACCCGGCCTTCAAAGGCCCGGGCGGCCAGTTCGATCGCAGAACGTTCGAATATATGCTGCAGCAGATTGGCATGCGACCCGAGGACTATTTGAAGAACCGTGCTCAGGTGGCGGTGCGCCAGCAGATTGTCGAGGCGGTCTCGGACGGCCTCAAGGCTCCGGACACTTTCTTCAAGGCAGTTGCGCTCTATCGCGGCGAAGACCGCACCATCGACTATTTGACGCTGCCCAAGGCACTGGTGGAGCCGATCGCGGCGCCATCCGATAACGTGCTTTCGGCCTATTTCGAAGCCAACAAGAAGACATATGCGGCACCCGAATACCGCAAATTCTCCTAT
>NZ_RZQA01000405.1:0-5630 GCF_004022915.1 Mesorhizobium sp. M7A.F.Ca.US.006.04.2.1 | reverse complement strand
TCACATCACTACGATCCTTCTCTCGGACCCGAACGGTCTCCGAGGCATTTGGGCGGGCTGGTAAGGGTTAGGTGCGGTCGGGTGGAGGCCAGTCCAAATAGGCTGTGCCATGACCACCGTCTAAAGGGGTAACGAGAGCCCGCGCTCAACCGTATGGGCAAATTGCGCGAAATGTGTGCAGTCCCCACTATCCCGGATCTCGAAATCGGGCAGGGAGGCTTGTTGCCGTGTCGTTTCGTCTCGCAATCGTTGCAGCCTGCCTGCTGGCAACAGCCGCGCCTGCATCAGCCGATTTCCTCTGGGGCATCAATGGCCATCCAATAGTCTCCTATCCGGGCATTCCGGTGGAAAGGCAACTCGACTTCATCAAGGATCTCGGCCTGAAATCGTACCGCGTCAACGTTTCAGGCGTGGACAACGCGGATATGCTCTCCAACCTCGTCGACGCCGGGAAGGCGAGAGGGATCGAGATCCTGCCCGTCATCACGCCTGCGGTCGCCGATCTGGACAAGGATAGTCCGGAAGAGCTCTACGCGAGCACCCGGAAACTGGCGGTCACCCTTGCTACCAGGTTCAAGAACGACATCCGTGTTTGGGAACTCGGCAACGAGATGGAAAACTATGCCATCATCAAGCCCTGTGAGAAACGCGACGATGGTTCGCAATATCCATGTGCATGGGGACCTGCGGGCGGAACAGGACCGCTCGATTACTACGGCCCGCGATGGGTAAAGGTGAGCGCTGTCTTGAAGGGCCTGTCCGACGGCATGACAGAGGTCGATCCGAGCATAAGGAAGGCGATGGGCACCGCCGGTTGGGGCCACACCGGAGCGTTCGTGCGGATGAAGCAGGACGGGATCGCCTGGGATATTTCTGTGTGGCACATGTACGGCGATGACCCGGAATGGGCGTTCCGTGAAATCTCGAGATACGGCAAGCCGATCTGGGTCACCGAATTCAACAATCCTTATGGAAGTCAGCGCAGCGAGCGCCAGCAGGCTGACGGCATCAAGCAGACGATGACGCGGCTCAGCGAACTCAAGGACAAATATAAGGTGGAGGCCGCGCACATCTACGAACTGCTCGATGAGGCCTACTGGGCCCCCGGCTTCGAAGCCAATATGGGATTGGTGAGGCTCGTGGCTCTCTCAGATGGCAAATGGCGGACCGGCGAGCCTAAGCCTGCCTACAAAACGGTACGGGACTTCACCCGCGGCCCCCTGCCGATACCCAAGCCCCATCGGGACTGCGACCCCGAGGCCGCGGCTGCGGACCAGTCCCTACCGGCGCGGCAGGCAAGTTTCGTCTACTGCCTCATTCTTGGCCGCAAGGGCGACACGGCCAGCGTCAATCAGTGGTCGGCGGCACTTGAAGACGGAGCGACCAAACTCCCCGACATGATCATGGAAATGATGCGCTCGCACGAATTCGAAACCAGATATGCCACGATCGGCCTGACAGACCGCGCCTATGTCGGGTTTCTATATCTGTTGCTTCTGAACCGGTCCGCGGACGGCAACGGGCTTGAAACCTATACCTATCAACTGCGTCAAGGCTCAATGACGCGTGAGGCCGTGGCCTTCGGAATCGCCACGTCGGCGGAGTTCAACACCGGACACGCCGCGATGCGCGAAACATCCGCGGTCGCGGGGCCTGGGTGAAATCGAACCAACAAGCGCTAATTGAGTCTCGGATCGGGAATGCTGATGACGAGGCCGATGGAAGCATCAGCGACGGTGATCAGAAGAAAATCCTCCGAAAGGATTAGGCTCGGACCACCCGAAAGGTGCACTGGCGGCAAAGGCTTCGTCCAACAGGGCATCCTGATCGCCTATTGGCGTTCTCCCTCACTGTTTTCAGCCCAAGTAGCCTTCTGGCGATCACTATCGGCTTGAGAGGTGCGCGATGAAAGTCATGGTAACCGGCCATCAAGGCTATATCGGCTCGGTGATGGTGCCGATGCTGTTGCGTGCAGGGCACTCAGTGACGGGCTATGACAGCGATCTCTACCGGCGCTGCACCTTTACAGCAGGGGGCCAGCGGGCTTCAATTGCTTCAATCCAAAAAGACGTCAGGGACGTAGATGCGCGCGACCTCGAAGGGGTCGATGCCGTCATCCACCTGGCGGCTCTTTCCAATGATCCGCTGTCCGACCTTGATCCGGACATCACTTACGAAATCAACTACAAGGGCAGCGTCCGCTTCGCGAAGGCGGCCAAGGACGCCGGCGTGTCGCGCTTCCTGTTCGCCTCATCATGCAGCAATTACGGACAGGCCGGCGACGGGATGGTGGACGAAACGGGCGAACGGAAGCCGGTCACGCCCTACGGCTGGTCCAAGGTGCTTTCCGAACGGGACATTTCTGAACTGGCCGACAGCAGCTTCTCTCCCACCTATTTCCGTCCCGCCACGGCCTATGGCCTCTCTCCCCGGCTCCGCTTCGACATCGTGCTGAACAATCTCGTGGCCTGGGCGGTCACCAAGGGCGTCATCCTGCTGAAGTCCGATGGAACGCCGTGGCGGCCGATCGTCCATATCGAGGACATTTCCAGGGCGTTCATTGCCGGGCTGGAAGCGCCCCGCGAGACCATTCACAACGAGGCCTTCAATGTGGGGCAGACGGGCCACAACTACAGGATCCGCGACATCGCCGAGATTGTCGCCGAGGTCGTGCCGGGCTGCCGGCTTGAGTTCGCGTCCGATGCCGGACCCGACAAGCGCTCCTATCGCGTTAACTTCGACAAGATCGCGCTTGCCCTTCCTGCCTTCAAGCCGCAATGGGATGCGCGCAAAGGGGCCGAGCAGCTCTATCATGCCTACCGAAAGTCGAATGTCACTCTCGACGAATTCGAGGGGCCGCGCTTCCAGCGTATCGGCCACATCCGGTATCTTTTGGCCAACGGACTTCTGGACGGTCGGATGCGGGTCGCCGAAGCCTCGAAAAGACTGGAGGTAGCGGCGGGATAAGCGGTGTGGAACAGGTGAATCCCGGCGGACTCGGCTCGCCGCCAGCGTCCGTCAGCCTCGGCCAGGAAATCTATGCCTTGGCCGAACGTCTGTTTCCGATCTGCAGGAGCATCACCGGAGATGGTGTGCGACAAACGCTGGACGTCTTGTCGGGGCACATCGATTTGGAACGGCATGAAGTGCCGACCGGGACACAGGTTTTCGATTGGACCATTCCCAAGGAATGGAACATCCGCTCGGCAAGCATCACAGGCCCGGACGGACAAACGGTCGTGGATTTCGCTGACTCCAACCTGCACATCGTCAACTACAGCGTACCCTTCAAGGGGATACTGCCGCTCGAAGAATTGAGGCCGCATATCCATACGCTGCCGGAACAACCGAAGGTGATTCCCTACCGCACTTCCTATTACACCCCGACATGGGGCTTCTGCGCAGCCCATGACCGTGTGGCCAACATGCCCGACGGTCTCTATCGGGTGGAGATCGATGCCGAATTCAAAGACGGCAGCCTCGCCTACGGAGAATACTTGCACCGCGGGCAAACAGAACGGGAATTCCTGCTTTCGGCGCACATTTGCCATCCCTCACTCGCCAACGACAACTGTTCGGGCCTGGCCCTGCTGGCAGCGCTCGCAAGAAGCCTGAAGGCAAGGGAAACACGATACAGCTATCGCTTCCTGTTCGCCCCGGGCACCATCGGCGCGCTCGCGTGGCTGTCGCGCAACGAGGACCGGACATGTCTCATCGACCATGGTCTGGTGCTGTCATGCGTTGGTGACGCAGGAAGCCCGGCATACAAGCGCAGCCGCCGCGGTGACGCGCTCGTCGATCGCGCCATGGCACACGTGCTCGGGCGTCTAGCTGGGGCAAAGATGCTGGATTTCTCCCCTTACGGTTATGACGAGAGGCAATATTGCTCGCCGGGCTTCGATCTTCCGGTCGGCATGTTCCAGCGGAGCGTCCACGGCACATTCCCCGAATACCACACGTCGGCCGACAATCTTGACTTCATCAGGCCGGAGCATCTCGAGGATTCCTTCCGCATCCTGACGGACGTAATCGACATCATCGAAGAGGACTGGACGCCGTTGAACCTCTTGCCTAAAGGCGAACCGCAACTCGGCAAGCGCGGCCTCTATGCAGCCCTGGGAGGGCAGAAGTCGTCGGGCGCAACGTCGATGTCGCTGCTTTGGGTGCTAAACCTTGCCGACGGGCAGCATTCGCTTCTGAGCATGGCGGAGCGTTCGAACCTGCCGTTCAAGGAACTCGCCGCCGCCGCCAGACTGTTATCGGGACATGGTCTTTTGGCAGCAGCCTCATGAGGCCGAGGCGCCGGTTCGCCGTCTGACAAGGGGCCAGGACTTGTCCCTTTCCGACATTGCTGTCGGCATCAATGGCCAGCGGATCGAAAAGGCCGGGTCATTGTAGAGGACGCCCGTCGACGCGTGGGGCGCATAGAACTGCGATATGAGATAAGAGACCTCGGTGCCGTCCGTAAGGGTCTGCAGGCCGTGCGCGAATCCGGCGGGGATATAGACCTGCTTCATGTTCTCGGATGTCAGCTCGAAGCCAAGCCACTTGTAGCGTGTCGGTGAATTCGGGCGCAGGTCCACGACGACATCAAAAATAGCGCCGCGGACACAGGAGACCAGCTTGACCTCGGCGTAAGGCTCCTCTTGGTAGTGTAGCCCCCTGAGAGTTCCCTTTTGGACCGAACAGGACCGGCTGTGCTGGACAAATCGGGTCGCCAGACCGCAATCCGCCATCTCCTTTTCGCAGAAAAGACGGGTGAAAAAACCACGGTCGTCAACCATCAGTGTAGGCTCGATCAGCCAGACACCTTGAAGCTCCGTTTCGGTAAACAGCATGCACTTGGATCCCCCGTGCCGAGCAAGACCGGCGCGGCAATTGTCAGCGTCGCCAGCCGACGCTGGAAGGGCTACCTAAGCCTTAGGTGGCCTCTTCGATAGCGGTATATCCGGATGACGGCTTTACCCGTTCGGCGGGCCTCGCGCCGGCATTGCCGCCGCCCGCTCGCTATTAGGATTAAGGCACCCGACGGATTGGCAAATCGAACCAGGGGGGGCTGTATCCTAACCTGTGGCCATCTGCCTGCGGAGGCGCGGCAGGCATCGGTTCTGCGTAGCGCACCGCGTCTCCGTTTTCTAACCAGCAGACAGGAGCAGGGGGAATGAACATTCAGGCAGTCGAAATCGTCCGCGATCATAGTGCGGCAAGCCGGAATGTCGGCTGCAGGCTCTGCGGGTCGCGCCTGCGCCACACCCTGGTCGATCTTGGCATGTCGCCGCCGTGCGAGAGGTTCCTGCAGCCCGACCAGCTCGACCAGATGGAACCTTACTACCCGCTCAACGTGCTTGTCTGCGACACGTGCTATCTGGTGCAGCTCAAGGAGTATATGAGCCCAGAGACCATCTTCAGCGAATACGCCTACTTCTCTTCGTTCTCGACCAGCTGGGTGGCTCATTCGAAACTTTATTGCGAGACGATCACACGACGCCTTGGGCTTGGCCCTGACAGCCTTGCGGTGGAACTCGCAAGTAATGACGGTTACTTGCTGCAGCATTTTCTGCCACTCGGCGTTCCTGTGTTGGGCGTCGAGCCGGCAGCCAATGTCGCGCGCGCCGCGATCGAGAAGGGGG
>NZ_RZQA01000404.1:0-5651 GCF_004022915.1 Mesorhizobium sp. M7A.F.Ca.US.006.04.2.1 | reverse complement strand
GATCAGGTCGCCGGGCTCCAGCGCATTCTCCCGCTGCGGCGTTTCGCCGGGAAGCCGGTGAAATTCCTCCAGCGAAACATGGCGCCGGCCCTTCTTGCCTTCGATCTCGACCACGGCGTCGAGCGCCACCAGCGGCACGCAGAAATCCGACGGGTGGGTGGCGATGCAGGCGTCGCTCCAGCCGAGCACGGCGTGCAGGCGGTTTTCGCCGCCCAGCGCATCGCAGCCGGCGCCTGGCTCGCGCCTGTTGCAGGCGCTGGCTGTGTCGTAGAAATAGCTGCAGCGCGTGCGCTGCAACAGATTGCCGCCGACGGTGGCGGCGTTGCGAAGCTGCGCCGAAGCACCCGACAGCAGCGCCTCGGCCACCGCCGGATAGGATTTGGCGAACGCCGGATCGTAAGCAAGCTCGGCATTACGGACCAGCGCGCCGATGCGCAGGCCACCATCGTCCAGCCGTTCGATGCGGTTGAGCTCCGGCAGCCGGGAGATGTCGACGATACGCTCGGGACTGGTGATGCCGCCTTTCATCAGGTCGAGCAGATTGGTGCCGCCGGCGAGATAGGCCGAGCCCGGCTCGGCTGCCGCGGCGATGGCGTCGGGAATGGTGGCGGGCCTGATGTAATCGAAGTCTCTCATGCCGCGGTCCTCCGGTCGGCTTTGACAAGCTGTTGCTGGGCTTCCAGGACGGCCTCGACGATGCCGCCATAGGCCGCGCAGCGGCATATGTTGCCGCTCAGCCCCTCGCGGATGCGTTCGGGGTCGTCGCCGGCCTGGCCCTCGGCGATCAGGCCGAGCGTGCTCATGATCTGGCCGGGTGTGCAGAACCCGCACTGGAAGCCGTCATGGGCGATGAAGGCGGCCTGCACCGGATGCAGTTCCTCGCCGTTGGCGACGCCTTCGATGGTCAAGACCTGGGCGCCGTCATGGCTGACCGCCAGCGCCAGGCATGAGTTGATGCGCTTGCCGTCGACCAGCACCGTGCAGGCGCCGCATTGGCCGCGGTCGCAGCCCTTCTTGGTGCCGGTGAGATCGAGCCGCTCGCGCAGCAGGTCGAGCAGGGTTACGCGTGGATCGACCTCCAGTTGGTGTCGGTGGCCATTGATGGTGAGGGTAATGGGAAGGCTGGTCATGGGCGTCTGGCTCCAGTTGCTTGACGCGGATGGGATTGAACTGGTGCCTTGCCGCAGAAGGGCAAGGTAACCGTTGGGTCAGGTCTTGACGGCGAAAGCGGAGATGGCGGATCTCCCGCGAGGCAGGCGGGCAGGGGAGATGTCGGCTTGCGTGTTCGAAAGACGTGACATACCGGTTCCCCTGATTATATGATAAAGGTGCTCCACTAAAACGGAGGCGCCTCCGTTTATTACGTGGTGGCTGACCCTGCCGGATTCAAGCCCCCTGACACGATGTGGAGAAAAAATTGGCCAGCGAGCCGTCCGCCATTGCTGAACAGAAGGCCGAGGCCGTAGACGCAAAGCCGCTGCGCGCCGATGCGCGGCGCAACCGCGACCGGCTGGTCGAGGTGGCGGTGTCAGTCTTTGCCGAGCGCGGCATCGATGGCTCGCTGGAGGAGATCGCGCGCCGCGCCGGCGTCGGCATCGGCACGCTCTACCGGCATTTCCCGACGCGCGAGCATCTGGTCGAGGTGGTCTATCGTCGTGAGGTGGAGGCGCTGTGCGCGGCCGCCGGCGAGCTTGCCCAAAAACATCCGTCCGATGTCGCGCTGGAACAGTGGATGCAGCGCTTCGTCGACTACATCGCCACCAAGCGCGGCCTGGCGACCAGCCTGCGCATTGTGCTCACCACCAATTCGACGCTGTTTTCCGACACGTTCGGCCGGGTGTCGCAAGCCTTGCGACGCCTGGTCGAGGCGGCGGTGGCCGACGGCACCATTCGCGGCGACGTCGACGCTTCCGACGTGCTGCACGCGCTGGGCGGCATCTATTCAGCGCCCGACACCCCCGAATGGCGCGACCGCTCGCGCCGGCTGGTCAAGCTGTTGATGGACGGGTTGCGGTTCGGGGCTGCAAAGGCACAATGAGGCGACCAGATTCCGGCCGTGCAAAACCAGACCTATCGATGAGTTGAGGGGATACGATGTATGTAGGCCGTTCCTACAAACTGATCGATTTCGCGCTGTGGTCGCGGCGCAGCGTCATCTACATGGTGGTGGTGAGCGGTCTGGCCGTGGCGGCCTACCGTCTTCCAGGCATCGCCGGGTTTTCGGTGCCATGGTCGGTGGTGCTGGTGCTTGGCACCACCGTGTCACTCGTCGCCGGGTTCAAGAATTCGCAGGTGTTCACCCGCAGCAGCGACGCGCTGCAGGCTTTTACGCAAATTACGGCCAGCAGCCGTTTGTGGTCCAATTTCTGCAGGGATTTCCTCGACGCGCCGACGGCCAGACAGCTCATCTATCGCCACATCGCCTGGATGACGGCATTGCGCTTTTCCCTGCGCCGGCCGATGCCATGGGAGTCCATGGCGCGGGCCGCCAATATCGAATACCGGCGGCGCTACCGTATCCATGAGGATGCGAGCTCGCTCGGCGACGAATTGCGTCCGCTGCTCGCCGAACAGGCCGAGGACGTCCTGAAATCGCCCCAGCCGGCGATAGCCCTGCTCGAACTGCAATCTGTCCAGGTCAATGCGCTGTTCAAGGACACAAAGCTCCCTCCTCAGATCTATGGCGAACTGACCAAGCTGATCCGCGACTTCCATGACCAGCAGGCGCGCTGCGATCGCATCAAGAACAATCCCTATCCCCGGCAATACGCCATCGTCAGTTCGATGTTCGTGATGATCTTCTGCACACTGTTGCCGTTCGGGGTCGTTCCCGTCTTTGCCGATATGGGCAAACTGGGTGGCGTGCTCGGGTCGATAGCGATCTGGCTGACGATCCCGTTCAGCACGCTGCTCGGCTGGGCCTACATGTCTCTCGACCAGGTCGGCGAAAGCAGCGCCAACCCGTTCGAGGGCAATGCCAACGACGTTCCGATCTCGCAGATTTGCCGCGACATCGAGATCGAGTTGCGTAGCGGGCTCGGCGAGAGCGACCTTCCCAAGCCCCTGCTGCCGGTCAACGACATCGCGACCTAGGCAGGATCACGACGAGGCGCGGCCCCGGCGGTCCCCTTCATCGTGCTGCTGGCGGAGGACGCTCAAACGTCAAGGCAGACCTTGCCGAAATGCTTTCGGGATTCGTAATGCGCGAAGGCGGTGGCGATGTCCTGCAGCGGAAAGTGGCGGTCTATGACGGGCTTCAGCCTGCTGGACTCTATCGCGCGGATCATATCCTCCTGGTCGGCCCGGCTGCCGATGGAAATGCCGCTGATGCGGATCTGGTTGGAAAACAGGGCTGGGATAGACACTTCCGCCGCAAAGCCGGTCAGGACGCCGACCAGCGCGATGTGACCGCCCGTGCGGCAGGCGATAATCGACTGCGCCAGCGTGGCGGGTCCGCCGACCTCGATCACGTGATCGACGCCGCGCCCGCCCGTCAGATCCTTGGCCTTGCGGCCCCAGTCCGGGACGGACTTGTAGTTGATGACGGCGTCGGCTCCGAGGCGCTTGAGCCTTTCCAGCTTCTGCTCGTCGGATGAGGTGGCGATGACCCGGGCGCCGGCGGCCTTGGCGAATTGCAGCGCGAACAGCGATACGCTGCCCGAACCGAGGACCAGCACTGCGTCGCCCGGCTTCACCTTGCCGCACACAATCAGGCCGCGCCAGGCAGTAACGCCCGTGCAGGTGAGCGACGCCGCCTCGACATGCGTATAGCCTGCCGGTGCCCTGGTGAAAGCGTGCGCCGGCATGCAGACATACTCGCTGGCGAAGCCGTCGAAACTGTCTCCCGGAATATCGCGCCGGGTGCAGGGCGTCATGTCACCGCCCAGCCACCAGGGATAGAAGACGCTGACGACGCTGTCTCCGGGCCTGAGTGCATCGACACCGTCGCCGAGGGCAATCACTTCGCCGGCGCCGTCGGAGAGCGGAACGCGGCCGTCGGCGAGAGGCATCTTGCCTTGCACGGCAAAGTCGTCGCGCATGTTCAGCGCGCAGGCCCGGATCCTGACCAGCACCTCGCCCGGCCCTGGCTGGGGCGGATCTTCCTCGACCAGGTCGAGATTGCCCAAGCCGCCCGGCGCTCTCAGCCTGACCAGTCTCATTGTCTTCTCCGATGTGTGGGGTGTCTAGAATTGCAAGGGCCTAGCGGGCCTGCCGGCCGGAGATCACCCGCAGCCAGGGCGCCAGATGAAAGGCGCTCATCAGCAGATACATCGCAGCCATGCCCGTGAGGGGCGAGGCGTCGGTGCCCATGCACTGCATGGCCGCATCGCCGCTGAAGATGCAGGTGAGCAGCGCCATCACGGCGAAGGTCGGTGCCGCGGCAAGGCAAAGCCAGTCGGCCAGCCCGAGGGTGGCGGCTTCTGGGATCGTGCTGCCGGCACCTGTGTGGATATCGCTCATCGCCTTGATCCTTGATGATCATGCCAGCCACGACAGGTTCCTCTCTCCACGGAGTGGGGAGAGGAACCCAGACTGGACAACCGTTACTGCTCGCCCTTGTCGCGGAATGCGGCCTCACCGGCAGCAGACACTTCTTCCCATTTCTTGTCGGCCCCGGCGTCGTAATTGTCGTGCCAGTTCCACCAGGAGTAGAGTGGAGTCTGCGGATAGCCTTCGGGCGAATCCTCCCAGATTTCCTGGCGGCCGAGCGGCGTCGCGTCGAGATAGCTCCAGACGGTGCCCATCGCTTCGTCGCCGCGGCTGTTAATCAAGTAGGTGCGGAAGATACGATCGCCGTCACGGATGAAGACGTTGTGGCCGTGCCATTCGTCGACACCGAAGTCCTTGTCGAAACTGTCAGTGATTGTGTACCAGGGCATCTGCCAGCCCATCCGCTGCTTCAGCCGCGCAATGTCGGCCTGCGGGGCACGCGAAGCGTAGGCAAGCGTGGTGTTGCGGGCGTTGAGATGGGCGAGGTGGCCGACCTGGTCGGCGCCCAGCGAACAGCCGCGGCAGGCGTGATCGGGCCAGCCATGCACGCCGGGCTCGAAGAAGGCGCGATAGACGATCAGCTGGCGGCGGCCTTCGAACAGATCGAGCAGGCTCGCTCTGCCGTTCGGTCCCTCGAACACATAGGCCTTGTCGACTTCCATCCACGGCATGCGCCGGCGCTCGGCGGCCAATGCGTCCTTGGCGCGCAGTGTTGCCTTTTCCTTCACCAGCATCTGTTCGCGGGCGGCTTCCCAGTCCTGCCTCGAAACGATGGGCGGGGTCTTCATTGCGATGTGCTTGGTCATTGGTCGTCTCCTTTGCCAGTCGGTTGTCGCTTGCTGTCAGCCAGAATAGGGCGGTGAAGCGGGAGGGTGGGAGTTACAAGTGTGACGGGATTTGCAGGAGCCGGCCCGTCGCAGCAGGGGTGGCGCATCCTCACGGTGCCTTCGGCCGGGTGGAGAGGAGTGTCGGTTGGCATTGTCGGTTCTCCCTTGGCGTGCCGCGCGTTGCCGATAGTTGCCGATGCGGCTTGCCGGTTGACGGTACGGATTTAAGTTAGGGCGGCGACGCACAAGGGTGGGAGTTACAAGTGTGACGGGATTTGAATGGATTCGCTGATCACCGCGGCTGCGCTGGCACTGGCCGGAGGCGACCCGCTC
>NZ_RZQA01000403.1:0-5669 GCF_004022915.1 Mesorhizobium sp. M7A.F.Ca.US.006.04.2.1 | reverse complement strand
TCCTTGGGCCGCTCGCCGAAACCCAGTTCCGCCGGGCGATGACCATCTCGAATGGCGACTGGTCCGTGTTCTACACCCACAAACTGTCGCTGACACTGCTGACGCTCGCCTTCATCGGCCTCGCCGGCCCGCATATCTGGGCCTTCATCGAGCATCGTCGTCGGCGCGGACCGGAGCATGTGCCCGGCGATGCCTGATCGATCCATGACGCCATGACAGAACTGCTTTCCGGTATTCGCGTCCTCGACCTGACCAATGTCCTGGCCGGTCCCTACTGTGCCTATCAGCTGGCGCTGCTGGGCGCCGACGTGATCAAGGTCGAGGCGCCGCAAGGCGGCGACCTCGCCCGCCAGCTCGGCGGCTCGCCGAAGCTGAACAGCGCCGGCATGGGCGCCTCGTTCCTGGCTCAGAACGCCGGCAAACGGTCGGTTGTGCTCGACCTCAAGAAGCAAGCCGATCGCGAGCGCTTTTTCGATCTGGTGGCCAGCGCCGACGCACTGGTGGAGAATTTCCGCCCCGGCGTGATGGATCGGCTGGGGCTTGGCTACGAGGCACTGAAGACGGTCCGTCCGGGCCTCGTCTATTGCGCGATATCGGGTTTCGGCCAGACCGGGCCAATGCGCGATAATCCTGCCTATGACCAGATCATCCAGGGCCTGTCTGGGATCATGAGCATCACCGGCACACCGGAAACGGCGCCGCTGCGGGTCGGCTATCCCGTCGCCGATACGCTTGGCGGACTGGTCGGCGCGTTCGCCATCGCCTCGGCGCTGGTGCGGCAGAAGACGAGCGGCGAGGGTGCCTTTCTCGACGTCTCGATGCTCGAATGCACACTTTCCGCACTTGGCTGGCCGGTTTCCAACTATCTGACCGCAGGTATCGACCCCATGCCGATGGGCAACGAGAACATGACGGCGGCACCCTCCGGTGCGTTTCGCACCGGCGACGGGCTCATCAACATCGCCGCCAACAAGCAGGAGCAGTTCGTGGCGCTGTGCCGGCTGATCGGCCGGCCGGAATTGGCTTCCGATATCCGCTATGCAGAGCGCGAGACGCGCAAGCGCAACCGTGCGGCGCTTAAAGTCGAGATCGAGGACGCCCTGGCGGGCGCCTCGGCGGCGGCCTGGGAAGAGACGCTCAATCGCGCCGGCGTGCCTGCCGGCAGGGTGCTGACGATCCCGCAAGTGCTGGCCGAGCCCCAAGTCCTCGAGCGCCAGGTGACCGCGCATTTCGACGATGTGGCTGGCATGGACAAGCCGCTGACCGTTTTGCGCGGCGGCTTCATGGTCGATGGCGAGGCGCCCTTGCCGACAAAGCCGCCGCCGGCGCTCGGCGAACATATGAGCGAGGTGTTCGCCGACCTGCCGCCCCACGCCAGGACAAAGGCACGCGCATGAGCGGCACGGAGAAGAAGACGGGCCGTGAGCGCGGCGAGGAATGGTGGCAGACCGATATCATCGAGATGCGGCCTGGTGTCATCCGGCTGCGCGGCTACGAGATCCAGGATCTGATCGGCCGCGTCAGCTTTCCGGCTGTCATCTGGCTGATGCTGCGCGGCGAACTGCCCAGCGAGGACCAGGCAGAATTGCTCGGCATTGCCTTGGCTGCCGCCGTCGACCATGGACCGCAGGCGCCATCGATTGCCATCGCGCGCATGGCTGCAACCTGCGGCGTCGGTATCAACAGCGCCATGGCCTCAGCCATCAACGTTCTCGGCGACGTGCATGGAGGCGCCGGCGAGCAGGCGCTTTCCTTCTATGGTGACATTGCCGTGGCGATCGATGCCGGGATGACGCTGAATGAGGCGGTCTCGGCGCGGCTCGACCGGTTCTTCGCCGAGGAGAAGGGCTATGTGCCGGGGCTCGGGCATCGCTTCCATCCCGTCGACCCGCGCGCGCCGCGCTTGCTGGAACTGACCCGCGAATTTGCCGCACGCGGTGCCGTCAATGGGCGTTTCGCCGATATCGCCGAAGCGGTCGAGGCGGATGTCGAACGCCGCAAGGGGAAAAAAATACCCCTCAACATCGATGGCGCCACCGCCGTCATCTATGGCGAACTCGGTTTTCCGCCGCCGCTGACGCGAGGGCTTTTCGTGCTGTCGCGCTCGGTCGGCATCCTGGCGCATGCCTGGGAGCAGTCGCAGCAGGCCGAGCGAAACAAGGGGCCGCTGCCGCGCGAGTGGCTGTGGGCCTATACCGGCACGCCGGTGCGGCCGTTTCCCGAAAGCGATGACCCCGGCGAGTGAGGCTCTACGCCTGGTCCACCTGCACAGGGATCTTCAGCGTCTTCACCAACGTTGAAAGATCCGGCTCGTCGATGAGCATGGCCGCATCGGCTGGCGCCAGCCAGGCCCGCTGGCGTCGTTTGGCTTCCTGCCAGTCGGCCAGTTCCTCGCTCACCTCGAGCAGGTAGACGATGACGTCGACGCGGACAAAGCGATTGGCCAGCCGCTTCCAGTAGGAATAGGTGCCCGCCGGCTGCTTCAGCGTCTTGCCGAGCACGCCGGCTTCCTCCTGCGCCTCGATGGTGGCCGCCTTGCGTCCGCTCTTGCCCTTCATCGGCCAGCCCTTGGGGACGATGAAGCGCCTGGTGGTACGCGACGTGACCAGCATCACCTCGATATCGCCACGCGCGGTCAGCCGGAAGGGAATAGCCGCCACCTGGCGGATTCTCTCGCCCTTCTTTGCCTTGCGTACGGCCTTTTTCTTGGTGGCTGCCATTCGTCAATCCAGTCGATGCAATGCCGCATAGCGCGACAAGGCGTCGTTGCAAAACCAAAACTTTCGCATGTGCCAACGACACTCGAAATACATAAGTCGGCTAAATAAACGAAAAAGGCCTTGATGTCAGCGGCAATTGCTCACGGCGGTGGTGCCGATTATCTGGGTCTGGCAGCTTGGCTTGAGCTGCTGCACGACCGGTGGCGGTTGCTGAAAGATCTGGCGGTCCTGGGCGCGATTCTGCTGCTGTTGCTGTTGATATTGCTGCCGCTGTATCCTGTTTTGCAGGATTTGCAGGTCGTTCTGCCGGATCAGCGCATTGTTGCCGGTAGCGGGATTGAGCGCTTGCGCGGAAGCCGGCAGGCAAACGCCCGCCAGCACTGCCGTGGCCAGCATTGCCACTGTGAAGATCGTTGATGGCCGAAGTGCCGACATCCGTTCATTCCCGCGCAAAAACTCTGTCCTTTGATATAGGGCGTTTGCGCGTCGATGCCATGGCCAGCGGGTCGAGTATCACGAAATCGGGCGGTCCAATCGCTTTGTTCTGCGATTTCGGCCGCGAAACGGCAGATAGTCATCATATGATGACTATGAAACGTCGGTGGCTTTGGTCAGTGTTCCCCACGTAAATTTTTGGTTTCATCCGGCATAAGTTAATGTATTCTAATTGAGTCAGAGCTCCGCAAGTGGGAATACGGATGCCCTGTTTTAATGCATTGAACCTTATTGCACAGTGCCGGCATCCTTATTGCAATTGCATGAGCAGAGCATAGCGGTGGCGTCGGACTCAAGCAGGCATTGAGGCGCGCCCCCGTAAAATGGGGGGTAAGTGCATGGCTTTGTTCACAGAGCGCGTTGCCGTATTGTCGTGCGCATCGGCCGACGACGGTTCAGCCAAGGCATGTTCTGAGGAAGTTCTTCGTGATGCCGCGGCGACTCAGAAGGGTTTGCCCGGCCGGCCGAATCAATGTCTCGCCACTCTGCCCAAACGGATAGCTCGATTGCTTTGCGCTACGGCACTGGTGGGGCTGGTCTTTCCTTACGCTCAATCTCCGGTCCATGCGCAGCAATTGTCCATCAATACGGATGGTGCACCGGGCGACAATGGTGATGACGGAATCGGTACTGCTGACGCCGGAGATGGCCATTCGCCGGTGGCGCCGGCTACGGGAACGAATAGTGTCGGCCGCACGACCTCCGGGGAGGCCGCTTTCGTTGGCAGCGCCCGGGGTGGGCGCGGCGGCGATGGCGGCTCGGCTGTCCATGCAACAGCCGTCCCGCCTTTTGTGGAGATCAAGGGTGGTAAAGGCGGCGATGGCGCCAAGGGCGGAACCGTCGATATAACAAACAACGCATCTGGCGCCCTCGAAACATCGGGGGACAATGCTCCCGGCATATCGGGCGACGCCGGCGGTGGGGATGGTGGTAACGGCGCATGGGCATTCGCCATCGCGGTAGGCGGTAAGGGCGGCGTCGGCGGGCGGGGTGGCGATGGCGGCACGGCGACCGTGACCACTACGATCGAAAGCAATATCATCACGCACGGGGTCAATTCGAACGGCATCACCGTCAATTCCAGCGGAGGGCGCGGCGGCAATGGCGGCTTGGGCGCTGCGATCGGTGCCGGCAAGGGTGGCAATGGCGGCAATGGCGGTTTCGGCGGTGACGCGAAAGGCGATAATGCCGGCTCCATTTCCACGGACGGGGCTTTCTCGAAGGGTATGCTTGTGCGGTCGGCGGGCGGCGTTGCCGGTGATGGTGCGAGTGGTTTCGGTATCGTGGGTAACGGCGGCAATGGGGGCGTGCCGACAATCGGCGGCAATGCCGAGGGGATAAATTCCGGGACCATCACAACTCGGGGAGATTTTGCCAGCGGCATGGTCGTGCAGTCGGTGGGCGGTGGCGGCGGCGACGGCGGTGGCGATAAGGCCGGAAACGAGTGTGTTCTTGAACATGACGATCTCCTTGCTTCGTTGACCGAGGCGATCCATCCGCCTCTTGATCATCTGTCGTCGCAGCCAGGAAAAAGGTTCGAACTTTTTTGATTTTTCTGAGATCCGGGAAATCGGATGGACCGAGGTCCACGCTGACGGCGACTGGAAGAGGTTGGAGAGGACGTTGATGCGGCCAATCTCCCCCATTTGCTGGGGCTACGCCATGCACATACCCGCTATGACTGGGGTGACTGATCGGCCCGAGGCCCGATTGCCGCGTGGGTCCCCCAATCCGTCGCTGCTTCGCAGCGCCACCTTTCCCCCTCCGGAGGGAAAGGAAAGGAGCGTTGCTGGGCGAGCGTTGACGGCAAAAGCTTGGCGCCTTCCCTCTACCCCGTCGATCGGGGGAGCGGTGGCTCGGCGGGGCCGAGACGGAGTGGGACCAGCGCCGCATAAGGCAATGCATGCGCCAAGCTGCCATGCACTCTATCGCCAAAGACCAGTTGCTTGGAAATGTGTGCATGCCGTAGCTTGCCGGGGATCAGCAGCTTTGCCGCCTTACTTCACGAGGTGATCGCCGAACGCAAAAAGGGCGGCCGAAGCCGCCCTCTTGGGGAATTGGGTCCCTCCATCAAAGGAAAATGATCACCCTGCCGTGCCTGTGGTGATGGTTGTGGTGGTGGTTGTAGTGCTTCCACCAGAACTTCTTGAAGTGCTTCTTGTGATGGTTGTGGTGGTGATGATGATGGCCATGCATGCCGTGGGCTGACGACGTGCCGACAGTGCCGGCGAGCGCGCCGGTGGCGACGAAGATGGCGACGAGGCCCGAGGTAAGAGTGCGCTTGAACATGATGATCTCCTGGATCTTTTGATCGAGGCGACCCATTCGCCTCTGACCATCAGTCGGCGCGGCGCAGCAAAAGGTTCGAAAGGTTGAGGAGATTTTTTGTGGGACGCCGTTGACGCCAGCGCGGCGACGGCAAGGACACCAATGACCCGTCGCCCCCTATTCCCC
>NZ_RZQA01000402.1:0-5675 GCF_004022915.1 Mesorhizobium sp. M7A.F.Ca.US.006.04.2.1 | reverse complement strand
GGGCCCGCCGTATCGGCGCCAAGTTCCCGCAGCATCCGCACCAGACTGTCGCCCGCCAGATCGGCGCCGATTACGGAAACGGGGACAGCGGCAGCGCCGAGCGAAACGATGTTGGCCACGACATTGCCGGCGCCGCCCATGGTCGAGGTCTCGCCGCGCCCATGCAGCACCGGGATCGGCGCTTCCGGCGAGATCCGCTCAATGACGCCGTTGACGAAACGATCGAGGATGAAGTCGCCGACCACCAGCACGGTGGCCTGGCCGAACCGCGCAATGGCGCGGTGCAATGGTTCTGGAGAAGGCGGATTGTGCTTGATCATGTCACTGGCAACGCGAGGGTAAGGCAAATCTCAATCGTGATGAAAATTGTCAATTTACGGGCCGGATCGTTCATGCCTGCCGATATACCGCAAATCCACGCAGCGCAACGTCAGGACATGACCCGCGACTGTCCGATGCGTCAGCTCTTCTGCAGGGCAACATGGACGCCCAGCCCGACCAGCACCGCCCCTCCCGCCCGCTGCATCAGCCGCTGGGCGCGGCTCGAACGCCGCAGGCGGCCGATCACGGCGCCCGCCAGGAACACGCAGACGATATCGGCCGAGGAGAACATCAGATTGACTATCGTGCCGAGCACGACGAACTGCAGCCAGACCGGAAACGCCGCCGAGGCGTCGATGAATTGCGGCAGGAACGCCATGAAGAAGATCGCTGTCTTCGGATTGAGCACCTCGACGGTGATGCTCTCGAAAAAGGCGCGCCGCGCCGATTTGCGCTCGATGGCAGGCAGCGCCGCATCGCCGTCCGTGCGCTTGCGAAACAGCGAGATGCCAAGCCAGATCAGATAGAGCGCACCGACCAGCTTGACCGCCAGGTAGAGCGTCGGCACGGCATGAAACAGCACCGACAGCCCGGCGGCCGCGGCGAAAACATGCACGTAGCCGCCCAGATGAATGCCCAGCGCCGCCGTCAGGCCGGACCAGCGGCCGCGCGCCATCGTCTGCGCGGCGGCATAGAGCATGGCCGGGCCTGGAATGTAGGCGAAGATCGCTGTGGTGGCGAAAAACGCGATGAGCAGTTCGGTCGATGGCATTTTTGGTCCCTCACGATCGTGCTCTGCCCTGTCGATTCAGTCCGCGCGCGGGATTGCTTTGGACTGACCCGTGCGGACAACCGCAGTAAAAGCGAACATAATTTTCTTGTGAAATGACGGGCTGAACGCGCCAATTCGCGCACCCGGCTCGAAATAGGCCGACGCTTCCAGGATATCATGATTGTACTCATCGACCATGACCCAAAGGGGCATAGGATCGAGGCCCGCACGGTGGCGTTCAATTTCCGGGATGCTGACTGCAACGCGATCACGACCCGGCTGTGTGGAAGTGATTGCAAGTATGAAGAGGTTGGTACCCCCGGCTTTCCCAGGAAGGACAGCCACAAAGGCCACAGGCCGTGACTTCCGGCCTTCGGTCTCGCCGTCTCCGTGTTGGCGATGCCAAAAATATGGATATCGCCAGACGTCCGCAGCAGCGGGTTTAATCACGGTCCAATTCCGCGGCGTACTCCTCGAGCATCTCGACATGTTCGGTCGGGGCGTCCTTCGCAGCGTAGACGCGGCGGCTGTCGTTGCCGAAGCGCGCTTCGTAGGCCTCGATGCTCATCAGGACGTATCTCGGCTTGTTGTGGCGAGTGATGGAGACCGGCTGCTGGCTGGCAGCTGCAAGCACATCTCCAAGATTCTGTTTCAGATCGGTCGACGGATAGTTTTTCATGGGATACCCTGTTTTGTCCATAATAGACAAAATGGACAAAACAGACAAGCGCATAAAATGGCAGGACAGGCGCATGCACCTGGCTTTGTCGACAGCCCGGCTAGCCTCCCCTATAAGGACCGGAATCGCAAAGCAACCAGAGGTCCTTCATGATCATCGTCACGGGCGGCGCCGGCATGATCGGCTCCAACATCGTCGCCGCGCTGAATGCCGAAGGGCATGACGACATCCTCGTCGTCGACGACCTTACCGACGGTCACAAGATCGTCAATCTTGCCGATCTCAAGATCGCCGACTATCTCGACAAGGACGATTTCCTGCCCCGCATGGAGGCCGGCTCGCTCGGCCGCATCGAGGCCGTGTTCCACCAGGGCGCCTGCTCGACCACCACCGAGTGGAACGGCAAATTCATGATGGAGGTGAATTACGCCTTCTCGAAACGGTTGCTGCATGCAAGCCAGACTTTGCGCGTGCCTTTCCTTTATGCCTCCTCGGCTTCCGTCTATGGCGGCGGCTCGGAGTTCCTCGAGGAACCCGCGTTGGAACGGCCGCTCAACGTATACGCCTATTCCAAGAAGCTGTTCGACGACTATGTCAGGCGAACCGTGTTCGCCGGGCAGGCCGACCATTCACAGGTCGTAGGCTTGCGCTACTTCAACGTCTATGGCCCGCGCGAAGCGCACAAGGGCGCCATGGCTTCCGTCGCCCTCCATCTGTTCAACCAGGTCGAGCGAGGCGAGAACCCGAAACTGTTCGGCGCCTATGACGGGTTCGGACCCGGCGAACAAAGCCGTGACTTCATCCATGTCGGCGATGTCGCCGACGTCAATCTGTGGCTGTGGAAACGGGGCTCAAGCGGCATCTTCAATTGCGGCACCGGCCGTGCCCAGCCCTTCCGCGCCATCGCCGAAACGGTGATCGACACGTTGGGTAAAGGGGAGATTGAATTCATCCCCTTTCCCGACCATCTCAAGGGCAGCTACCAGAGCTTTACGCAAGCTGATATGTCCCGTTTGCGCGCGGCCGGTTACAATGGCCAATTCCGGACAGTGGAAACCGGTGTCAGAGACTATGTCGAATGGCTGAAAGCCCAACGATCCTCGTGATCGGCCCACGCTGGGTGGGCGACATGGTGATGGCGCAGTGCCTGTTTTCGGCGCTGAAGGAGTTGCATCCCAACGCCGCCATCGATGTGCTGGCTCCGGCCTGGGCAGCACCCCTGGTCAAGCGCATGCCCGAAATCCGCCAGCAGATCGATTTTCCGCTCAAACCCGGCGCGCTCGAATTCACCCATCGCCGCCGCTTCGGCCGCCTGCTGCGCGGCCGCTACGACATGGCCTATATCCTGCCGGGCAGCTGGAAGTCGGCGCTGATTCCGTTCTTTGCCCGCATTCCGCGCCGTGTCGGCAATCTGCGCGAGATGCGCTATGGCCTGCTGACCGACATCGTGCCATTGCCCGACAGCATCAAACGACGCACCGCGCAGGCCTATTTCGGCCTTGCCCAAGGCGGCAGTTTCCGGGCGCCACGGCTTAGCGTGGACACGAAAAACCAGGTCGACCTGCTCGGCCGTTTCGGGCTGGCGCCGCAGAAATTCGTGGCCCTGATGCCCGGTGCGGAATTCGGCCCTGCCAAGCGCTGGCCCAGCGAAAGCTATGCCGGGCTTGCCAGCGGTTTCATGGGCAAAGGCTTGAAGGTTGCGCTGTTCGGCTCGAAGAACGACCGCGACGTGACGGCGGAGATCGCAGCCCTGGTCCCCGGCGTCGTCGACCTCGCCGGACAGACGCGGCTGGAGGACGCCATCGACCTGATATCCGCCGCCAGGCTGGCTGTGTCCAATGACAGCGGACTGATGCATGTCGCGGCCGCCGTCGGCACGCCGATCGTCGCCGTCTACGGCTCGACCTCGCCCGAAAACACGCCACCGCTGGCGGAGCGCCGCGAGCTGGTCTGGCTCGGCCTGTCGTGCTCGCCCTGCCACCAGAAGGTCTGTCCGCTCGGCCACCTCAACTGCCTGAAGACGCTGGAAGTCGGCCAGGTCGCGGCAGCGGCGGACCGGCTGCTGGAAATTCCGGCCGCGGCATGAAGGTGCTGATCGTCAAGACGTCGTCGATGGGCGATGTCATCCACACCTTTCCGGCGGTCGAGGATGCCCGTCGCCACCGCCCGGACCTGACCTTCGACTGGTGCGTCGAAGAGGCATTCGCCGGAATCGTCGCGCTTCACCCGGCGATCGACAAGATTCATACGGTGGCGATCCGGCGCTGGCGCAAGGCGCTGCTTGACGGCGCCACCTGGCGCGAGGCGGCCGCCCTGCGCCGCACCTTGCGCAATTGCCGCTACGATCTGGTCATCGACGCGCAAGGCCTGCTGAAATCGGCCCTGGTGGCAAGACAGGCGGGCTCACCCATTGCCGGCTTCGACCGTTCGAGCGCGCGCGAACCCTCAGCGACGCTGTTCTACGATGCCACGTATGCCGTCCCGCGCGACCTCCACGCCATCGAACGGACGCGGCGGTTGTTTGGCCTGGCGCTCGCCTATCAACCCGATCTTTCGACGCTGGACTCCGGCATCGTGCCGCCCGCCGGCACCCTGGCGGGCACTTCTGGAAAAACCGCCTTCCTGCTGCACGGAACCAGCCGCGAAGACAAGAAATGGCCGGCCGAAGACTGGATCGGAACCGCCCGCCTCCTGATTGAGCGGGGGATGACGCCGGTCACGACCTGGTCGAACGAGCGTGAGAAAACCGTAGCCGAGGCAATCGCAGGCGCCGTGCCGTCAACGATCGTGGTACCGAAATCGCCGCTGTCCGAAATCGCCGCGACTATCGGCGGCTCGACGCTGGTTATCGGCGCCGACACCGGGCTGACCCATCTTGCCAGTGCCTTTGGCCTGCCGACGGTCGCAATTTTCCTGGCAACAGAGCCGGGTCTGACCGGCCCGCGCGGACGCTACGCATCGACACTGCTGGCCTCGCATGGGGGGCGTGTTGTGCCGGTGGAGGTAGTGGCGGAAGCAGAAAAGCTATTGGCACTTAAACTACAAGCGCCGGCATAGGACCTTTCAGAATTCGCTCTGGCGAGTCGAATAGCGTGGTTCTTCGAGAACCGGAGCGGCGCGTACTTAAAGTACGTGAGCACCGGAAGCGCAGAAAACCGCCCGCGCATGACCCCGAAAATCGTGATTGATTTTCGGAAAGGGATCATGCGCTAACTGAAAATCCTACAGCGTCCTTTGCGCGTCCGAGAGGACGCGCGGCGCTGTAGTCGGCCGCCAGAGTAGAATTATCAAAGGTCCTAGATGAACTGCACCTGGACGATCTCATACCCCCTGGCGCCGCCAGGCGCGTTGACCTCGATGGCATCGCCGACTTCCTTGCCGATGAGCGCACGCGCGATCGGCGAGGAGATCGAGATGCGGCCGGACTTCACGTCCGCCTCCTGGTCGCCGACGATCCGGTAGGTCTTCTTTTCCTCGGTGTCCTCGTCGACCAGCACCACGGTGGCGCCGAACTTGATCTTGTCGCCGCTGAGCTTGCTGACGTCGATCACCTCGGCGCGCGCAATATAATCTTCAAGCTCGTTGACGCGGCCCTCGTTGAGGCTCTGCGCCTCTTTGGCGGCATGATATTCGGCATTTTCGGACAGGTCGCCATGCGAGCGCGCTTCGGAGATCGCCTCGATGATGCGCGGCCGCTCTTCCTGCTGGCGCCAGCGCAGTTCTTCCTTCAATGACGCGAACCCCTCGCCTGTCATCGGGACCTTGTTCATGATGCCTGCCTTTCCTGCTGCCACCCCCGCGTATCGGGGAAAGCCTTGTCGATGGGTACAAAAAGAAAACGGGTCCGGCAGCCTCGAGCTTACGGAACCGTTTCACCGCAATTTCCCTGAATATAGCAATGTC
>NZ_RZQA01000401.1:0-5678 GCF_004022915.1 Mesorhizobium sp. M7A.F.Ca.US.006.04.2.1 | reverse complement strand
GTTCACGGCTTCCGAAATCTGTGCCAGTCCGACGATCTATTTCCCCGACCTTGAGCAGGCGCGGGCGGTCCTCGACTGGCTTGGCCCCTCGATCGCTCTGGCCAGCGAAACGGACTTCGAGTTGGCGACGGTCAATGCCGCCATCTATGGCTGGGTGCAGGATCTGATCCGCAGGACGACTGAATGGTCGAGCGCGCGAGGTCTCGATCCGGCAATTGGCCGCCGGCTGACGGCGATGACGTTCGTGGCCGCCGGGCGGCTGATTGAGGAGAAAGACCAGCCGATGCATCAGATGCTCGAGGAGCTGGTGACACCGGGCGGCATCACCGAGCGGGGTCTGCAGGTGCTTTCGGCGCGCGGAGTGCCTGCGGCCTGGGAGGAGGCCTGCACGGCCGTGCTCGACAAATTGACCGAGCCGGACTGAGGCGCGGCGTCGCTGACGCCACGCATGCTCATCGTTGCGGCGCGGGCGGATAGGTATGGCCGCCGGGCGCCTGTTCGCTCGGCGCGACGGTCAGTTCGCTGATGTCGACATGATCCGGCATCCGCAGCGCGGTAGCAAGCACGGCGGCAATGTCGGCCGGGCCGAGCGGCCGCTGTTGCGAGTACATGCGCTTGCGCAAGCCCTCGCGGTCGCCGTCGAAGGCCTTCAGATAGAAATCCGTTTCCACACGGCCCGGGGCGATCTCGGTCAGCCGCACGCCGGTGCCCGCGAGATCATAGCGCAGGATGCGACCGGCCTGGGAAAGGCCGGCCTTGGCCGCACCGTAGGTCGTCGTGCCGGGAAAAACGCCGCTGGCAGCCGTGCTGGTCAGGTTGAAGATGTGGCCACGCTTGCGCGCGATCATGCCCGGCAGCAACATGCGGATGAGCTGCAAGGGTGCGGTGAGGTTCAGCGCCACCACCTCGGCTGTTTCCTCCGCGCTCTGTTCGTGCAGGGGGCGCACGGTCGCCAGACCGCCGGCATTGTTGACCAGGACATCGATTTCCGCCGCACCGAGCGCAGAAGCGATCGCCTCGTTGTCGCGCACATCGGCGACAAGCGGTTTCACGCGTGGCCCGAGCCTCTCCTGCAGGACCTGTAGCGCGCCACGGCTGCGCGCCAGCGCATGGACGGTCAATCCTTCCGCGATCAGGCTCTCGACGATCGCTGCGCCGATGCCTTTCGAGGCGCCGGTGACGAGGGCGGTGCGATAGGTCATGGCCATTCTCCGTGACGATTAGAGTGCACCGTGTGCGGCCACTGTTTTCAAAATGCCGACCAGGCCAGGCTCGCGCGCGGCCTTCAGATCCTCGTGGCTGCGCCCGCCTACCGCCGCATTTGTCGAAGCTGTGATCGAGCGGATGGTCTCGCTGTCAAGCTTTGCGTCGAGCAGCGTGTCCCAGATCGCCTGATAGGTCGGGCCATATTTGCGCAGGAAGTCCTCGATGCCATCGGCGTTGAGGCTGTTGGAGATGAACGAACCTTGCAGGGTCCATTTCGCGCCCGGCCCATACATGAAGGCACGATCCACGTCCTCGACCGAGGCGACGCCGTCTCGCACCAGAGCGATCGCCTCGCGCCACATGGCGCCCATCAGGCGCAAGGCGATATGGCCGGTCGCCTCCCGGTTGAGCGTTACCGGCTTCTTGCCGATGGCTTCATAGATGGCGCGTGCGCGGGCGATCGCTTGTGGATCCGATGTCTTGCCGCCGACGATCTCGACCAGCGGCATCAGATGCGCTGGATTGAAGGGATGGCCGAGCACGACGCGGCCGGGCAGGCGGCACTCGCCCTGCATGTCGGACACCAGCAGGGCCGAGGAGGAGGAGGCGATGACGACCTCGTCACCGACATGATCTTCGATCTCGGCGAGCAGCCGGCGCTTGAGGGCCAGGTCTTCCGGACCGTTCTCCTGCACGAAATCGACGCCTTGGAGCGTCTCGGCGAGCGTCGGAAAAAGATGGATCTCGCCGGGCGAGGGCGAGGATCCCTTCAACGCGTCTAGGTCGGCCATGAGTGCAGGCAGCACCTCGTTGAAAGCCGCTTCGCGCCGCTCTGTCGGGTCGAACACGCGCACCGCGTGGCCGGCATGGGCAAAGCAAGCCGTCCAGCGCTGCCCGATGACGCCGAAACCGACAATGCCGATGGTCAGTTTTTCCATCATCCGGCCCTCCTGCCGTCAAGCGCAGCGCGGAAGGCCTCGTTGAGGTCGTTCCACGGGATGAGAAGATCGATCCAAGCGCCGACCCGCCCGGTAGCCAGGATCGCCTCGTCCATCAGCGCACCGAACGGATAGTTGCCGTCCATCGCCGCCTTGAGCCGGAAAAGCAGGGCAGGCGTTTCCTCCATGTGGCAGAAATCGCGTAGCCGGGTCGCGGTCTTGTCGAGCGCGATTGCTGCCGCCTGGCGCAGCACCAATTCGTCCTTCCGGCCGCGCTCGGCGCGGATCCACCAGAGGAATTCGTGCAGCACCCGCGCTTCTGATTCCGCGGTGAAGACAGGCCCTGCCGGGTGCATGATGGCGCGTGACGCGGTGACCCGGCTGATGTCGGCGGGACAGAACACCCACAGCGCCTTGCGAGCGGCAATGATATCCTGTGGCAGCGACGATGGCGGCGAAGACTCGGACACGCCGCCATCCGACCGGACAAGCGTGCCTTCCAGGATGCGGCGGCCCTGGTCCTGTTTCAGTGTCGCGGCAAGTTCGGCAATGCCTTCCACCGGCGCGTCGAGATGGCCGAGAACGGTGATCTCGGCATTCTCCGCCTGAAGCGGCGCGAAGGTGATTTCGAGGAACTGCCGCACCGGCCAGTAGATGAATGCGCCGGCGGTCGCGGAAAGCACATGCGTAGCACCCTCGATATCCTCGACGAAGGGAGCATGCCAATAGATATGGCTGCCGGCGATCTTCGGCGTGTGCAGCTGCAGACGCATCGGCAAGGCCGAAAGCAGCGCGCGGCGCGTGCGCTCGGCATCGCCAGTCAGGCGCAGCGGCCAGCTGCGCCCCTCGGTCGAGAAAGTCAGGTCCATCTTATTTTCCCGGATTGAAGAACGAGACGGGTTTGAGGATCTGGTTGCGCATGTCGAGCAGATAGTCGGTCTCGATCACCTTGCGCCGGTAGGCCTGCCATTCCGGGTCTGCCTCCATGCGGTCGCGCCGCTCCTCCCGGTCGGCAAGGCTTTCATATCTCCACAGATGCACGGTGCGCGAGAGGTCGCCGATATGCGTCTGGAAGAAGCCGAAGGGCTCGCCCAGATAATGCCGCTGCATCGGCAGGCCGACGTCCTCGTAGAGTTTGAGGAAATGCGACAGCTTGTTGGGGCGGGCGGTGTAGGTGCGATGGTCGAAGATCATATCGGCACTCCTTCTGACATTCTGTCGTGGCGCCCTTGACGCGGGCGTGATGGTCTTGCCGGCTCAGCCGGCACTTCGCACCGTCTCGGCGATCAGCCGGGCGGTGAGCGCCGGTGCCTCTATCTGCGGTGCATGGCCGATGCCATCGAGAAGATGAACGGCAGTGAAGCCCGGCGCGCGGGCCGCATGGGCGACCGGAATGACGCGGTCGAGCCTGCCCCAGAGGAGCCGGGTCGGCACGGCAAGCTCTGCAAGCGCGCCCGCGAGATCGAACCCCTGCGTGCCGTCCGGGAACAGGCTTTCGGCCATCGCAGCGAGCGCGTCGCGATTGCCGGTCTTTTCCATCTGTCTGAGCGCGGCCTGCGCATAGCCGGTCGGTAAGGCTGAGGGGTCGCCGACCATCACCGCCAGCCACCGCTCCAAGGCCTGCACCGTGGTCGCGCGGGCAAGACCGGCGATGAAGCCGGCATTGATCTCGGGGCCAAGCCCGCCAGGGGCAAGGAGCGTCACAGAGCGCACCGTAAGACGGCCCAGCCGGGCGAGCGCGAGGGCCGCCGCACCGCCCAGGGAATGGCCGACGAGATGGGCATTGCCGACGCCCATCTCCTCCAGTTGGTCGCAGAGGAGGAAGGTGATCTCCTCGATGCTGCTTGCAGGTCTTACCGCTTCCACGCCATGGCCGGGCAAGTCGAGGCTGATCGTCTCGATCTCCGGACCGAGCAAGGGCACGACCTGCCGCCACACCGAGCGATCCGCCCCGAAGCCGTGGATGAGGACCACGGGCGCCGGCTGTCGGGTCAGCGTTGGCGCGGCAATGGATGGCGTCTGGGCCGTCGCCGGCGTTCGCTGGCCTGCGCTGTCATGTTCATTGGAGAGGGCGGCTAGGGTGGCATCGATGTCGCGCTTCTTGATGCGCCCGCGCGGGCCGCTTCCCGCAATGGCGGCAAGGTCGAGCCCGGCCGCAGCGGCAAGCCGCCGGGCCAGCGGGCTTGCGACTGCACGGCTGCCGGGCGGCCGGATGGAGGAAGGCGCTTCGCTGGTCACAGGATCGCGCGGATTGGTTTCGGCAGCCGTCGCCGTGGCCGGCGCGATCGAAGCGGATTGGCCAGCGATCAGCTTCTCGCCAACTATCGGTTTCTCGTCCGCGATCGTGCCGAGCACGGCGCCCACCGGCGCTTCCTGTCCCTCGGCGAAGAAGATCTCAGCCAGCCAGCCGTCGCGGTCGGCTTCGATTTCGGTCGCGGCCTTGGCCGTCTCGACGCTGACGACCAGATCGCCGGCCTTGACCGGATCGCCTGGCTTCACCGCCCAGGCGATCACCAGCACGGCTTCCATGTATTCGCCGCCGGCGCTGTCGATGCTGATCGGATGGGTCGCCATCGCCGCCGCCTCCGTCACTTCAGCGTCTTCAGCGCGGCGGTGCGGATCTTCTCGGCACTTGGCAGCATCGCCGTTTCCAGCGGCTCGGAATAGGGGATCGGCATGTCCGGCAGCGTGACGCGCGCGACCGGCGCGTCCAGCTCGTCGAAGGCGTGATCCATGATCGTTGCCGAAAGCTCGGCGGCGTAGCCGCAAAAGCGCCAGCCCTCGTTGACCACCACGGCATGGTGCGTTTTCGCGATCGAGGCGACGATGGCGTTGACATCCAGCGGGCGCAGCGACCGGAGATCGACGATCTCGGCCGAAACACCGTCGGCTGCGAGAAGATCCGCGGCTTTCAGTGCCTCGACCACCATCTTGGAGGTGGCGAATATCGAGATATCGCTGCCTTCGCGCAGGGTTGCCGCCTTGCCGAGCGGCACGGTCACATCGCCTTCCGGCACCTCGCCGCGGGTGTTGTAGAGCAGCTTGTGCTCGAGGAAGACCACCGGCTGGTCGTCGCGGATCGCGGCCTTCAGCATGCCCTTGGCGTCGGCGGGCGTCGAAGGAGCAACGACCTTGATGCCGGGTATGTGGGCAAGCATGGAATCGAGCGACTTGGAGTGCTGCGCGCCGGCGCCGGCGCCGCCGCCGCCCTGCGTACGCAGCACGAACGGCATCTTGACCTGGCCGTTCCAGATGTAATTGTAGATCGATGCCTGGTTGACCAGCGCATCGAGCGTCAGCGGCACGAAATCCGCATACATGATTTCCAGCACCGGCCGCGTGCCGGTCATCGCGGCGGTCACGGCCATGGCGGTCAGCGCCTGTTCGGAGATCGGCGTGTCGCGCACCCGCGTTTCGCCGAATTCCTCCATCAGCCCTTTCGTCACCTTGAAGACGCCGCCATAGCGTCCGATGTCCTCGCCAAAGACGAAGACGGAGGGGTCGGCCTGCATCTCTTCGCGCAGTGCCGCATTG
>NZ_RZQA01000400.1:0-5701 GCF_004022915.1 Mesorhizobium sp. M7A.F.Ca.US.006.04.2.1 | reverse complement strand
CGCCTTGTCGATGCGCGCTCCGGCCTCGCCGTCAACGATCTCGCCGCCGATGTCTCGATTGCCGGCGGCGTCGCCAGGATCAACCGGCTGACCGGAACGCTGTCAACGCGCGGCAGCCTGTCGGCCAGCGGCACGGTCGGCATCAACCCGGCGCAGGGTTTCCCGGCCGACCTGTCGATCAAGCTGGTCGACGGCCGCTATACGGACGGCAGGGTGGTGACCGCCAATCTCGGCGGCGACCTGACGATCAAGGGACCGCTGACCTCCGCACCGGTCATCGCCGGCACCGTCAATCTCGCCAAGACGGTGATCACCGTTCCCGACAAATTGCCGGGCTCGCTGGCGGCGCTCGACGTCAAGCACAAGAACGCGCCGGGCGCGGTCAAGGCGCAGGACAAGGCGCTGCGGCCGCCGACGACCAGCGGCAAGGGCGGCGGTAGCGGCCTTGCGCTCGATGTCACGGTCAACGCGCCGAATCAGATCTTCATCCAGGGCAGGGGCGTTGATGCCGAACTTGGCGGCTCGCTGAAGCTGACCGGCCCGGCCTCGTCGCCGCAAGCGGTCGGCACCTTCACCTTGCAGCGCGGACGACTGTCGATCCTCGGCAAGCGGCTGACCTTCACCGAAGGCACGGTCGGGTTTTCCGGCTCGCTGGTGCCCTATCTCAATTTGACGGCGACCACGACGACGACCAGCGCCACCGTCACCATCGTGGTGTCGGGCGAAGCGACCAATCCGAAGTTCACCTTCTCCTCGGTGCCGGCGCTGCCCGAGGATGAGGTGCTGGCGCAATTGATCTTCGGCCGCTCGATGTCGAACCTGTCGCCGCTGCAGATCGCCCAGCTCGCCGAAGCGGCGGGGCAGCTGGCCGGCGTCGGCGGCTCGACGTCGCTGCTGGAAAACCTGCGCAGCGCCATTGGCGTCGACGATCTCGACGTCACCACCGACGACCAGGGCGGCACGGCGGTTTCGGCCGGCAAATACCTCAACGACCGCACCTATGTCACCATCCAGAAGGGCGCCAAGCCTGGCTCGGGCAAGGCGACGATCGACCTCAATGTCGGGCGCGGCGTCAAGCTGCGCGGCGAGGCCAACGATGCCGGCGAAGCCAAGGGCGGCATCTTCTACGAGAAGGAATACTGACAGTCCGGCGGGGCTTTTGGCCTCATGGTGGATCGATTCTGGTGCTGTGCGGGCCAGAGTAAATGTCTCAGTTTAATCGACTATCGCGATTCCAGAAGAATCCGTCGGACAGTAGCAAATTTGCGCCAAGACTGTCGTTATCACGCGAACCGCTCCCCTTTCAAAGTTGCACATTCCCTAACATGTTCTCAATCCACGCCGTCTTTGACATCATGGCCTGGATGCGGAATGTTAAAAGGCGGAAAGCCAACAATGGGAGTTAAGTCATGACAATTTATAAGAGTAATGGCGATCGCGTTCCGGATCACATCCTGGCCATGGCCGAAGAAGCCAAGGCAGGCAAGGTGGACCGCCGCGAATTCCTGGCCATGGCCAGCGTCTTCGGCGCATCGACGGCAATGGCTTACGGCTTGCTCGGCCTCGCCGATCCGACGCCGGCGAAGGCCGAAGAGGTAAAGGGCAAGAAGGGCGGCACGCTGAAGATCGCCCAGTGGATCAAAGATCCCAAGGACCCGCGCAAGGCCGACTGGTCGGAAATCGCCAATGCCGAGCGCCAGGCGCTCGAGCCGCTGGTCAAGTACACCTCCGAATACACGTTTCGCCCCTATCTGCTGGAAAGCTGGGACGTCAACGACGACGCCACGCAGTACACGCTGCATGTGCGCAAGGGCGTCACCTGGTCGAATGGCGATGCCTTCACCGCCGATGACGTCATCTTCAACCTGAAGCGCTGGGCTGACAAGAAAGCCGAAGGCAATTCCATGCCCGGCCGTCTCGGCTCGCTGGTCAAGGACGACAAGCTCGACGAAAGCGCCGTGACCAAGCCGGACGACCACACGGTCGTGCTTAAGCTCAGCAAACCGGACATCGCGCTGATTCCGAACATGTGCGACTATCCCGGGCTGATCGTCCACAAGACCTTCGATGAGAAGGGCGGCGACTTCAAGGCCTGCCCGATCGGCACCGGTCCGTTCGAACTCGTCTCCTACGATGTCGGTCAGAAGGTGGTCTACAAGCGCCGCACCGATGACAAGTGGTGGGACGGCGAAGTGTTCCTCGATGGCCTGGAATTCATCGACTACGGCACCGATCCGGCAGCCATGGTCAGCGCTTTCGAGGCCGGCGAAGTGCACACCAACTTCGAGACTTCGGCCGACTATGTGTCGATCCTCGACGGCATGGACCTGGTGAAGTCGGAAATCGTCACCGCGTCGACCATCGTCTGCCGCACCAACGTCAACAACAAGCCCTATGGCGACCAGAAGGTGCGCAACGCGCTGCAGCTTGCGGTCGACAACAATGTCGTCTTGCAGCTCGGCTACGGCAATGCCGGCTCGGTCGCCGAAAACCACCATGTCTGCTCGATCCATCCGGAATATTACGAGCTGCCCAAGGTTGCCCGTGATCCGGCCAAGGCGAAGGCGCTGATGGCGGAAGCCGGCCAAGCCGACTTCGAACACGAGCTGATCACCGTCGACGAAGACTGGCACAAGAACACCGGCGATGCGATCGCCGCCCAGCTGCGCGACGCCGGCATCAAGGTGAAGCGCACCGTTCTGCCGGGTTCCACGTTCTGGAATGACTGGACGAAGTATCCGCTGTCGATGACCAACTGGAACATGCGTCCGCTCGGCGTCCAGGTTCTGGCCATCGCCTATCGCACCGGCGAGGCCTGGAACGAGGCCGGCTGGTCGAATCCGGACTGGGATGCCAAGCTCAATGCGGCGCTCGCCGTTGCCGACGCCGCCAAGCGCAAGGACATGATGAAGGACATCGAGCAGATCCTGCAGGATTCCGGCATCATGATCCAGCCGTACTGGCGCAAGCTCTACAGCCACTCGGTGAAGGCGGTGCAGAACTACAAGATGCACCCGACCTTCGAGCGCGACTACGGCAAGGTCTGGCTCGACCAGGCTTGATATCGCATCGACATGGAGGGAAGGGGCTCGCTCCCTTCCCTCGCTCTTTGCATTGTCCGTCCCTGCTGGTCCGCACATTCTCAAAAAAGTTGCGGACTCGCGGGCAAGGCCATGCAACAAAAACAGGGTTGATCGCATCCGAAGGCCTGTTTGACAGCCAGCCCCGCCGGTCACGGCAGGGTTGGCTTTCATAGCCGGCTCAAACCCCAACCCATCGGCAGGGGGCCGCCATGCTTTCCTTCGTTATCAGGCGTCTTGGCACCATGGCATTGACGATGCTGTGCCTGACCATGGTCGTCTTCTTCCTGATCAACCTCGAACCCAATCTGAAGAAGCTGGCGATCAGCCAGACCGAAATGCATACGTCGGCCGAGCAGCTCGAGAGCTGGCTGGTCAACCATGGCTACCGGCAGAACTTCTTCGTCCGCTACGGCCAGTGGCTTGGCGTCTTGCCCAAGCAGCCGGTAACCGACCCGGCGACCGGTAAGCCGGCGCAGCGTTTCTCCTTCTGCAACGATCCGCTCGTGCCGACCTTTGCCGGCGTTTTCCAGGGCGATTTCGGCTGCTCGACCAAGTTCAAGGCGACCGTCGCCTCAAAACTGTTTCCGGCACTCGGCGCTACCGGCATCCTGATGTTCTGGGTGCTGGCGGTGATGGTGCCGATCTCGCTGCTGATCGGCATTCTGGCCGGCATGCGTGAGGGGTCGCGAACCGACCGGGTGCTGTCCGTGGCGTCGATCGCCTCGACGGCGACGCCTGAATATGTGTCGGGCGTCATCTTCACCGTCATCTTCGCCTCATGGCTAGGCTGGCTGAACGGCTCGGCGGCTTCGGCCAGCCAGGGCATCACCTTCTACAATTTCACACTGCCGGTGATGACGCTGGCGATCTACGGCATCGGCTATATCGCCCGCATGACGCGAGCTTCGATGGTCGAAGTGATGACGCAGCAATATATCCGTACCGCGCGGTTGAAGGGTCTCTCCTTCGGCAGCGTGGTGGTCAAACATGCCTTGCGCAACGCGCTGATCGCACCGTTCACCGTCATCATGCTGCAGTTCCCTTGGCTGCTCACCGGCGTCGTCATCGTCGAGGTGATGTTCCGCTACCAGGGCTTCGGCTACACGCTGGTCGAGGCGGCCGGCAACAACGATATCGACCTTTTGCTCGGCTGCTCGCTGGTCTCGGTGTTCATCGTCTTGATCACGCAGCTCATTTCCGATGTCGGCTACGCATTTCTCAATCCGCGTATCAGAGTTCAGTAGGGAGCGAAGCCGATGCCGGTTCAATACATCAGTGGCTTCACCGTCGTTTTCGAAGTGCTGTCGCGCTTCTGGCCGGTCTGGATCGCGCTCGTCATCGTCATGGGCGCGAGCTTCGCCTACAAGAAGAAGCTGGCGCTCTACGGCCAGCTGTTCGACAGCGGTGTCGGCATCGTCGGCGTCGGCATCTGCCTGTTCTGGCTGTTCACGGCGATCTTCGCCGCGACCATATCGCCCTTCGATCCGCTGGCCCAGATTCCGATCATGAAGGACGTGCTGCCGGGCGCCGTCGAACCGCAGTCGGGGCTGACCTATCTGTTCGGCGGCGACAAGCTGGCGCGCGACGTGTTTTCGCGCATGGTCTATGGCAGCCAGATCGTGCTGATCATCGCGCCTGCCGCGACCGGCTTCGCGCTGATGGTCGGCATCACGCTCGGCCTGCCCGCCGGCTATTACGGCGGCAAGATCGACACCGTGCTGTCGTTCCTGGCCAACCTTGTGCTCGCCTTCCCGGTGATCCTGCTGTTCTACCTCTTGGTGACGCCGGGTATCATGGACACGCCGATCCCGTACGGCATGGCCGGCGTGTTCTTCCTGTTCCCGATCATCTTCTTCAGCGTGCTGTTCTGGACCCGCTACAAGAACCGGCCCGACCGGCTCTACATCCTGCTCGGCATCACCCTGATCCTCGGTGGCTGGATCTATCTCGGCCTTGTGTTCGATAAGGACCCGCTGCACATCGTCCATATCGATCCAAACCAGCTCAACATCTTCGTGGCGGTGGTGTTCGCCTCCAGCCCCGGCGTGTTCCGCATCGTGCGTGGCCTGGTGATGGACATCAAGACGCGCGACTATGTGGCGGCGGCGCAGACGCGCGGTGAATCGCCCTGGTACATCATGCTGTGGGAGATCCTGCCCAATGCGCGCGGGCCATTGATCGTCGATGCCTGCCTGCGCATCGGCTACACCACCATCCTGCTCGGCACGCTCGGTTATTTCGGCCTTGGCCTGGCGCCGGAAAGTCCGGACTGGGGCACCGCGATCAAGGACGCCAGCCGCCTGCTGCGCTCCTTCATCCATCCGGCGCTGCCGCCGACCATCGCACTGATGTCGTTCGTGCTGGGCTTGAACCTGCTCGCCGACTCGCTGCGCGAACAATCGATGAAAGACTGATGTCGCGGGTTTCGACCCGATGGGCCTGAGAGAAACAGGTCTGGAAGAACCAGGATTGGAGCGACCCATGAACGAGGCAGTTCGAAATCCCGCCAAGCCGACCCCCGGGCCAACCAAAGGGCCGATCATCGAGATCGAGAACCTGTCGATCTCCTTCTTCACCCGCAAGGGCGAGATACCGGCCGTCATGGATTTTTCCTGCAC
>NZ_RZQA01000003.1:0-34981 GCF_004022915.1 Mesorhizobium sp. M7A.F.Ca.US.006.04.2.1 | reverse complement strand
CGTCAGCCTCGGCCAGAAGAACCATGCTGACGACCTTGAGCTTGGCAGCGAGTCGGCGCGCCTTCGCATTCTTGCCGGCGAAGCCGCCGACGCCGGGGGAACTGTGCCGGCGCCACGCAACAGCATGTTTGCACTGATGTAAGGCCGCTGCGACACCAGCGACGGCTCTCCGCCGCCACCTCCGCATCTCGCTACCAGATGACACTAATACAAAGACTGCATTTGGCGCATCCGACGTGTAAGAGGATCGTGTCGCGCGAAGTGGTTAAGCTTGGCGGAACCGAATCGGTCGGAGCAATGAGCAAAGCGGCGGGCGCAGATGCGGATGTAGTTTCGCCGAAGACGTTTGCGCCGCTCAGGAATACGACATTTCGCTCAATCTGGTTTAGCCTCTCAAGTCTCTTCCCTTGGCTGGCTGATGCAGACCGTTGCTATCAGCTGGCTAATGGCAACGGTTCCGACCTCCGATCTGATGGTTGCGCTCGAGCAGGCTTCGTCTAACCTGCCCGCTTTCATTTTGTCCATTTTCGCTAGGGGTTCTCGCCGACAACTTCAGCCGTCGAAGAGTCATGTTCGCCGGCCGATGCCTAATGGTAATAGCATCCGCGATGCTACGGCTTCAGTGGTGCTGGGCTTTATCGCCCCGTGGATGATCTTCGGCTTCAGCTTCTTGATCGCAAGTGGTGCCGCGCTCAACGATACCGCCTGGCAGGCTTCTGTTGGCGATATTGTGGACCGACGCGAAGTTCCCGCTGCCGTCACCCTCCTCTCCATTGGCTTCAACACTGCACGGACCGTGGGACCGGCGCTCGCGGCATCATGATTGCGTCGTTCGGACTTATGACGGCTTTCGCTATGTTTACACTCACCTATATGATCCCTTTGGTCACCATATGGCGATGCAAATGGAAGGTTCGCTCCTCACTTCTCCCACGTGAGTCAATGAGGACGGCCATCTATGACAGGCTGCGCTTCACAGCGATGTCATCGGAAATCAAGACGGCGATCGCCCGCGGAACCTTCTTTGGCCTGTCGGGCATCGCCATACTCGCACTGCTGCCATTGGTTGTCCGCGATCAGCTGGGCGAAGGACCGCTCGCCTATGGCACCATCATCGCCGGCTTCGGCACAGGCGCCGTCATGGCTGGCGTCGCCAACAGCCTATTAAGACGGAGCTTGTCAGAAGAGCAACTAATGACGCTGGCATGCGTCGCCTGTGCGGCGTGCTCCCTTTTTCTGGCACTGCCTCTTCCATTGCGAGCGGCGTCCTGTTTCCCCTTCGCGAGGGTCGCGAGGCCGAGCCCGACCCTTTGGAGGAATTCGACGCGCCGGCAGTCGCCCTCAGTCTCAAGCCGAGAAGCGGCCCCATCGTGGTCAAAGTCGAGTACCTCATACTCGTGGAAAATCTAGAAGAATTCCTCGCCATGCGCGGGTGCCGGCATGTACAGAGTCGCGTTGGTGCTCGGCACTGGACTCTCCAGCGCAACCTTCAGGAGCCTGTGCTATGGACGGAGACATTCCGTACGCCGACCTGGACCGACTACCTTCGCCTGAATCATCGCCTTACCGAGGCCGACAAGGAACTGGACGAGAGAATCATCCTCCTCCACAAAGGAAAGCATTCTCCACGAATAACATTGTCAATCGAGCGCCCCACGAGTGCTCCACGCAAGCCTGAGTCATCAACGCCTTTTTTCCCCCGCCATTCAACGAAACGGCCAGCGTGCCACCGCAGGCTGAATGAAGATACATAAGAAGGCACGTCAACTGCTAACCACATCGGGCGGGCAACAAGCATCGCCGCCTTCGGGTATATGACAGACAGAATGTAGCGGACTTGAAAAATGAAAGGCGCTCACCCACCGCCAACATTTCTCGGCTGGTTCCCGGCATTCAAGGTCCTGCGGCTATACGCGAAGGCGGCAAGCCGCGTTGAAGTCGTCGATATTCAGTCGCATCGAAGGACAATGACGTGTTGCCCTGATGCCACTCTCTGCGAGGTTAGCTTGTTTCTCGGATGAGGAGACAGACAATGGTCTGCCCCCTGAAAGGTCCTCCCTGAGGTATGTGTCCATTCTTGAACTCGGCTCGACAATGATAGCGAACCCTGTTGACCGTCGCACTGTCAGTCTCGAATCAAGTGCTCTCCTACAGCAGATGCGATTATCGCCAATGCGTACTGGTAGCGCCCGAAGCGCGCGTTATCGGCAGCCGCCGAGGGCCGTGATGCGGCCGCGATCGAGCCTTGTAGTAACAGACGCGCTCTCCGGTGGTCGGGCCAGCACCTTACCCCTCTTCCCTATGGCCCCAAGGCAGAGCAATTGCCAATGCGGGACATCCCGCTTCTAAGTCTCCTGCAACATTATTGGAGGCCGCGACGGCCCTGCTCGTGACGATCAGGGGTGGTCGCCGCACACCAGCGGGATCATTGCCCCACAAGCGCATCCAGATTCCGGCCGGGCGTTCCGCTGTCAATATCAAAGTCGGCCGGCGGGCGCTAAAGTGTCGATCCTCACCTTGCCGCCAGGTGAGTTCGACCGATATGTTCCTGCTACAATGGTAAGCGGCCTATACTGTCGCATCCTCAACAGTCAGCGGGAGACAGGACGACCCTATGTTCGAGCTCCCTCCGTATGGACTCCTCTGAATATAACAAGGGCTTGTATTCGCCCCGTTGCCAATCGTGATTGAGGTCACGATAATGACTTGAGATCGGAACACCCGACTGACCTGGATTGTTAATAAAGAGACTGTCATCCCATGACCCAACGTCCATGATTATCCGCACTGACGGTCCTTCTGAAACAGAGAATTGGCCGCTTCGGTAACTCGAAAAATTGAGCGTTGAGCTACTTCCGCCGAGGGCTATGGCGCCCAACGACCATTGTTCAGACGTCAGTGCCTGCAGAGGGTGGCGCAAATCAAGCTTATGTATACTGCCCCATGCCCATGAGGCAGAATCGTCGCCAAATCGACATATGCATTCACTCCAGGCAGAAGTTAGGGATTCCATTATGGAATGCTTCAACTTTTCACTAGGCTCTGCCTGTTCGAGCCAAGAGGCTATGGCCGAAGGCTGTAAAGGCACGAGCAGTGCCAACACTTCATCGTCAGCGCTTTCTAAGCGAGCTACTGTCGGGCCAAGGTGTTTGCTAAGCCAAATCTCAAAGAACGCGGCGGCTGGCGAACTCGCATCCAAATGCCGGTCCCAGTTAGAAAATAAGTGCAACGCAGGCATGTTTGCAACCGAACCGAGAAGAGTGTCTAGTTTCGCAAGAATACGAACTGCTATCGGCGAATACACCGAACATTGCAGCGACATGCAGTCCCGCAACGAGATCTTCTCTGATCGTGAGAGAGTTGTATGAAGGGTATCATGTCTGCTGCTGTCAGACCACTCGTAGCCAAAAGCAGGATGCGATCTACTCCATTCCTCCGGAACATTCATTGCGTTGGCAGTGGCGACAAAACCTTTGGCGGGGTTCATCTCGAACGGCCCATCGTCCGGTGACAAATACCCTTCCCATTCGAACCGACCGTCTCCTGGAACCGGAAGCAGGCCGTCCCAATTTCTTCGGACCGGAGCCGCACCTGACGGTTTCCACGCAATTACATTCGACGTGTCCGCATAGATGTGATTAACTGAAGGACAACCCCAGTTTGCTAGACTGGAGGTGTATTCTGAAAATGTCTTAGAGCGCATTACGGCCAAGCTGGCCATGTAAGGTGCCATGCCGGGATCCATCCATACGGTTCTCAGTGCGAAGGCGCGGTCTTTTTCAGCATTTTGGTTTAAAATGGGTCCATGGCGTGTGAACTGAAGCTTTACCTCCTGGTCGGTGTGGGCGCGAACTGGAATTTTCTCGTGTATAGTCTTCACCTGCTCCCAGGCCCCTTTATATAAGTATTTATTTCCCTCACTCTTGGTTTCGTAAACATAAATATCTTCTTGGTCAGCGCCGAAAATAGTCAGACCAAAGGCGGCTGTCCCGTTGTGACCCATGGAGATTCCTGGGATCATAGGCTCTCCAGCGCCAATTACATCGAGCCCGGGCATACTCAGGTGTACAAGATACCTGATGGACGGAAGGACGTGCTTGCGATGCGGGTCTAGAGCAAGGATTGGTCGCTCCGTTGTGGTTTTTGTTGCGGATATGGCCCAGTTGTTTGAGCCCTCTTGGAACACCGTCTGCATGATCTCATCACTCGGTGTTACGCGGGTCCAACGGTCAGCTTCCTGAAGACTTGCTGCAAGTCTTTCCCTCGAGAATGAGACGGGACAGATTGCCAAGCGAAAATCCTGCAGTACTCGATCTGTCATAAAGGCGAGGTCAAGGCCCTCCGCTGGTCGTGGCGCTATCGGAGGTGACAATTCTTGTCTCAACCTGTCGAGGCGGGTACCTCGTTCCACACCTGCCAATGCCATCACCCTGCAGCGCAGAAGCTCCGAAATCGCATTTCGGGTTAGTGAGTGCGTTCGCACGCGAACGACGTCTTCGGGTTTCCAATAGTCGGGAGTGTGACCGAGGAGGCCAAACTCGGGTGGCAAGGCAATCAAACCGTCATGGCAACTGTCTACGTAGGAATTGATCCCCTCGGCAAACGCTGAGCATATCTCTTCGGAATCCGGGCCGTACGCCTGCCATTCTGCACTCATGGCTCCGCGAAATAAAAAGAGACGCGCCGCCCGATCCTGCTCCAAATATCCGGGGCCAAAGTCTCGTGACAGGAGACCGAGACCTCGTTTGCGCGCAATATCAATTTGCCAGAGGCGGTCTCGAGCTGCATTCCAACCCTGCGCGAAAAATAGGTCGTGCAAGTTCTGAGCCTTGATATGAGGAACCCCCCATTTATCAATGTCGATCGTGACCTCACTCTTAAGCTTGTCGGAGCTGTGGCGGTCGAAGGTTATGTTCTTTAACATGTGTTGATCCGTTTGGTTCACCCAAAGATGGTCGGGAATCTGCCAGAGGACGACGTCTGCAGATTGTGGTCGGTTGCGGGCAGAGGGTTGAGGCCGCACTCTTGCAACCTGATCATGTGTGGCGAGCCAATCCTCAGCGCGCCTGGACGCGAACTGGCACGGTGGGCTGCGCACAAGCTCAGCGGGATCCTACTCTCGCGCTTCCGGGAACGAGGCGCTTGCCGAGAACGCTCTGATGTATGTCAGCCAATACGTACGAATACAATATCCGCACATGTTGTCTCGCTGGCCTGAGGCAACGCATTCGATACACAGTAACTCGGTCGAACGGCCTCGTTGAAGGATGGCTCCCTCAATGCGACAAGATCTGGCTGAGAAACAATTTCGTTCTTTCGTGCTGCGGGTTTCTGAAGAAGTCGTGCGGTGTACCCTCTTCGACGATCTCACCTCGATCCATGAAGATTACTCGATCGGCCACGGCGCGCGCAAAGCCCATCTCGTGGGTGACGCATACCATGGTCATGCCGTCGCGTGCGAGTCCGGTCACAGTCTCGAGCACTTCAGCGACCATCTCTGGATCGAGCGAGGAGGTCGGCTCATCGAAGAGCATGACTGCAGGCTCCATACAGAGGGACCGGGCAATTGCGACGCGCTGCTGCTGTCCCCCGGAGAGCTGAGCCGGATATTTGTTCGCCTGTTCGGGAATGCGCACGCGCTCTAGGAATTTAAGCGCGATCTTTCTAGCCTCACCCTCTGGAACGCCCTTTATCCACATCGGCGCCGCCATACAGTTCATCAGCACGGTCATGTGCGGGAAAAGATTAAAGTGCTGAAAAACCATGCCGACGCTTTTGCGAACTTCAGCTACGTTGCGCATTTTGTTATGTAACCTAATCCCAGTGACGGTAATCTCGCCATCCTGGTGCGCTTCGAGCCGATTGACGCAACGGATCAGCGTCGACTTTCCCGAGCCTGAGGGCCCACAGATGACGATACGTTCGCCCTTGCGGACGGTTAGGTTGATGTCAGTTAGTGCTCTGAAGGCACCATACCATTTGGATACATTCTTAGCTTCGATGACTTCGTCGCTCAATATTGCATCTCTCTTGTTCATTGGCGCATCTGTAAGTGCCTTGAAAATGGCCGAACCAACTTAGACGTCTTTTTTAGCTTGACCAATGAATTCACGATCATCGCTTCTTACTTCTGGCAAAATGGTCCTCGATCCGGGATTGGACCAGTTCCAGGCAGGCGGATAAAATCCAATAAATCATTGCCGCTGTTACTAGCATCTCCATAGTATGGAAGGTTGGCTGGCCGAGTGAGTGAGCTAGATACGTCAGCTCCCAAACGCCAAGAACCGAAACGAGAGAGCTGTCTTTGAGCATTGAGATGAACGTGTTTCCCATCGGGGGAATGATAACCGGAAGCGCTTGCGGCAGAATGATTCTGCGCATTGTGAGCGCAAAGCCGAAACCTAATGACCGGGATGCCTCCCACTGGCCGCGATCGATGCTGGCTATGCCCGAACGGAAGATCTCCGTCATGTAGGCACCACTGCATAGCGAAAGCGCCAACACGCCTGCAGGCACGGCATTAATAACGTAACCTACCTGGGGCAAGCCCATGTAGATCAGATAAACCTGCATGAGAAGCGGCAGACCCCGGAAGCATGAAGTGTAGAAGCTGACTATCGCGTAAGCCATGCCGTTGCTTGACAGTTTCGCAATCGCGCCGATTATTGCGATAGCCGACGCAAATAGCAGTGACATCGCTGATACGTAAACTGTAGTAACTACCCCCTGCGTAATTAGAAATGGCAGGTTTGCCCAAATAAATGGCATGCTTAAGTCAAATGCCGCGAAGAGCGAAAGGAACAGTAGCACCAACTCAAACCATACGATCCCGATTTGGATTTTGAGCGGGACAAAACCAATCAGCACGAGGTTGAGGCAGAACATTGCGGCAATTACAAAAGCGATCGCAATGCGACTGTAAAACTTCACTTGTGCGTGATCGCCAATCACGGGCCGTAGGAGTTCGCCCATCGTGGTGCCCGCTACGTTGAAGATAAGAAAAACCGCGAGCACAATTGCAAATATGCAGCCGATAAACCATGGCTTGTGGACGAGCACCTCAGATTCAACTGTATCGTGGTAAAGCATAAGCATTTTCTTCCTAAGAAGAGGCGCCCCCGGGAAGGGGACGCCCACGATTGTGTCATGTTATTTATCGACGCTGAAATCCCCCCCGAACCACTTGACCGAGAGTTTAGCAAGAGTGCCGTCATCCTTCATCTTCTTGACCGCGGCAGCGACCTTGTCGATAAACTCCTTATCGCCACGCTCGATTGTGACAGCGCCCGGGGCGTAGAATAAGGGATCGCCAATAACCTTCAATGGATAGCCAGATTTGATTGCCGCAGCCGCCGTCGTTCCTTCAGTAATGACGCCATCGAGACGAACACCATCGCCGAGGCGCAGGTCGTCAAGCGTAAGAGAGTTAGCACTTGGATAAGCCTTCACTTGGCCCGCTGTAAATTGATATTGTATTGGCTTAGCGCCGATCCATGCCGGTGTGAGCTTGTGATTGGCATACAAATCGCCAAGAGTTCCCGCTCGGACGCCGACGATCTTGCCCTCCAGGTCGGAAGGCTTCGTCGCTTTGCTATCCTTGTGAACGACAGCGACTTCGCCTTCGTAGAAGTACATGGCCGGGAAGGCGAATTTTTTGGCGCGATCGTTGGTCGGCGTCATTTGACCCATGGCCATGTCCCAACGCCCCCCCCACTGGCCTGCCTGAATGATATCCCAGCCCGGGGTCACGAATTTGATCTTCACGCCCAAGTAGTCCGCAATGCCCTTCGCGACCTCTACATCATCACCGTCGAGTTCATGTTGGTCGTTCAAGTGAGACAAGGCTCCCCAGTCGGACCCGACCGCTACCGTCAATGTCTGTGCCGCGAGCACACGATCAAGGACTTCGCCGGCGCAAGCCTTGGCTGACAAAGACATCGACGCAACCGCCATGGAGACTGCAACTACGACCGTCGTTACATGATTGTTCATCTATAGTTCCCTTTTTTCTCGTTCTTATTTTCTTGAAAGCTACCTTCGTCGCCACCGAGAGGAGTGTCTTAGCGGTGCGCCATTGCTCCCTGCTGATTGGACCCATCCCGGTCCGTCATTTAACGAACGACACCTTATCGCTCTGCATTGTTGGCATTCAGCGAAATCGAGTTCGATGATGCAGGTTTCCTGCGAACTACCCTTGGCTTTCGCCGGATCGCTCTGGCGATTTCACAAAGCACGGATACCCTGGCCTCAGAGAGGTCGGCGAACTCGCCAACTCGCTGGACTCCGAAGGCTGCAGATTGCATCGCCACAAGACGTCTTGTTTGGAAGGATCTAAACTGGACTGGCGCGTTGAATTACACCTTGCAGGGCTGACTCTGGTCACGTGGGAACTGCGGTCCAAGCCCCTCTCTCTCCCTAATCTCGACCTCCCTAATCTCGACCTCCCTAATCTCGACGACCTCTTCGCCGGCCGTGTGCGCACCCGCTACTCAACCGTCGGGGCGCTCGAGGAAGAATGCTTCTCTGCCGACATCGTGGTCGGGGCCGTGCTGATCGCCGGTGCTGCCGCGCCAAAGCTCGTCACCCGCGAAATGATGTCCGGCATGAAGAAGGGCTCGGAGCTGGTCGACGTCGCTATTGACCAGGGCGGTTGCTTCGAGACGTCGCATGCGACGACTCAAGCCGAGCCCACCTACGAAGGCGACGGCGTTATCCACTATCGCGTCGCCAACATGCAGAGTCGCCCATGCCATTTCGCGATTTCTTGCCTTGCGAGTTCGCACGTATCCCTCTGGGTCAACATCGTTGATAGACCAGAGAATTTTTGACTCATCGTAGCTCGGACAGCGGAGACGCGTTACAATTGTCAACCCGTTCGGACCCGGTTTAATCGAGATGTACTCGGCATACTGCGCATGATGGCTCATGCCTCTTGTAGCTGGAAGCGTTCGGCAAGTTAGGTCCTACTTGCCACGCGAGAGCGGGGCCGCAAGTATGCGCCGGCCGCAATACAACGCTGATTTGCTGCGTTGTCGAGGACATTTCGCATAGAATGCGCGCCTGCCGCTGCTATGATCATAACATGTTGTGATTTAGTCCAGTCCGAACTCCCGAGGTTGGGTCGCAACTCTCGATAGCCAGCTGGCGCCGGGGGCGCCTAGGCATGAAATTGGATCCCATGTATGACAGAATTCAAACAACGGCAAACCGTCGGTAACGCGTCGGAGAGCGTACTCGAATTCGACGGACAGCAATACCTGGACGGCCGTGCATCGGATCCTCGCGAATTTGGCTGGATGCGCGGTGCGCCGCCGCCGCCAGACAAGCGTGTAACATTCGAGAATGAAACTGTTTGGACCTTTCCTCAGCTTCGCTGGTCGCTATCGCATATGCGTGAGCTGCGGCCCACAGTCCAAGTGTGGCGAGGGCGGGGCGGACCGTCGCAGCTTGAGTGCAGCAACAGGTCTACCGAAATCGATGGGCTCACGTTCGTCGACATGGACGACCGCACCAACCGGTTCGAGGAGGCGCTATTCGACACCTACACCGACGGCATTTTGGTCCTGCATCGGGGGCGGATCATATACGAACGATACTTCGGCGCACTCGCGCCGCACGTACAACATTCGTGTCAGTCAATCACCAAATCGTATGCGGGCACCCTAGCCGCGGCGTTGGTGCATGAGGGCATTCTCGACGACAGGAAGACAATATCGCAGTTTGTGCCGGAATTACGAGGTACAGGGTGGGAAGATGCAACGCTCCGCCAAGTCATGGACATGCAAACTAACGTTGCTTTTACTGAAGATTACACAAGTGTAGACAAGTCATATAGATGCGAATACCTGCGTACCATACGAAAGGAAGGGGCGCACGGCAAATTTGTCTACAAAGGCGTCGATACCAATGTTATGGCTTGGGTTATGTCGCGCGCAACGGGCCGGTCGTTCGCACAACTGTTGGAGGAGCGCTTATGGTTGCCACTGGGCTGCGAAGAAGACGCCTATGTCGAGATCGACCCGACAAACGGTATGCCGAGGGCGCATAGCGGACTCAATGTGACGTTGCGCGACTTGGCGCGTTTCGGCGAGCTGATGCGATGTGAAGGCTCGTGTAATGGCAAGCAACTGGTTCCCGCGAGTGTTGTCTACGACCTTCAAGATCTCGACCACCCCGCCAAGCCGGACCTCCCATTCGGCTATACATACCGAAGCCAATGGTGGGTATCACACGACGAGCTTGATGCTATTGAAGGTCGGGGCCTTTACGGCCAGAACCTGTACATAGCGCCAAAGGCGGAGATGGTGATTGCGCGCTTCGGGTCGCACCCCGCTTGCGACCACATTGATCGGATTAGAAGGCCGCAGATGCAGGCATTGGGGAGGATGCTCCGCGCGTAACTTGATGCACTAGACGGTCACCGCGCTTGTTTAGGAATTTCCTGCAAATTCGCGGTTGAAGAACTGGGGCGCCTACGCCGAATTCCTGCGTTCGGCTAGGGGGCAATTGGCGCAAAAGGCCTGTAGACGCTGCTACGCTTATGAAGTAAATACCAGAAGCCTCGCTTCCCATATGCATAATGCAGACCGATCTGGCTCGCTTTTGCTGAGGAAACAATGATCACCGAACATTGCATATTGATTGGGGCCGTCGCGACTTTGTATTGCGAGAATGGAACCGGTGGACCTATTGTATTCTTGCATGGTGCCGCTTTCGGGCTTATCCGTCAGCTTGACCTGAAACAAAACCCAACCCAAACATCAACGAGACCCAGGATCAGACCGAAAAATGGCCGCCTTCAAATCGGAATGCTGGCCGGAATGAAATCGGAATGACTGGCCGGCTTCAAATCGGAATCGGTGGCCGGCTTCATCGGAATACGCAGGCAATGGTATCGGCATCAGTGGCAGCGCTCTTGCGCTGCTTCTGGACGGTGAGATCGGCGGTTACCTGGGAAAGCCGGGCGACCAGCGCCTTGAGCCGCTGCTGGGCCGCGCTCGGCGGCAGCGTCGGCTGCAGCCGTTTGACCTCGCTATAGCGGGCGATGACGGCGGCGTCGATCCTGTCGGTCTTCTCCAGGAAGCCCATCGCCTCGGCGAATCAGCGTACGCTCCTCGCATTGGCCATGCCGCAGGCTACTCCCAACTCCCACGACAGCAGGAAGGGAAGCCGTTCGTAGCCGCCACTGGCCTCCATGACGACGAGCTCGACACCATTGACCTAACACCAGGCAGCAAGCTCGGCTATGCCTGCCGCATCGTTGCGAAAGCGGCCCGCCGCTCCGCTCGGCACGACATGGGTATCGAGCCAGTCTTTCGAAACATCCACTCCACAGATAGTCTTGTTCACGGTAACCTGCCTTGTGCGTGCGATTGGAGCCAAGCGACTATTCGGTCGTACGTGACGAAGGCGAAGATCCCAGGCTCACCCACGGTTGTGGCCGGAGGGGTGTCGGGCGACTTCGCCTTGCTTCGAACCGGATGGCCATCCGGTTCGAGGCTCAGTCGCTTCCATCGCACAAAGTCCTCTGCGTGCAGATACAAGGGGTTAACCTCGAAGAGTCAGTGTCGGAGAAAATAACGTGCTGATTCATCGGACTTTAGGGCCGAGCTTGTTGGTCGCTCGATAAAAAGCATGATTTTAGGCGGAAGCTGTCCTGCATGCAATTTCAGCACTTGTTTACCCAATTCCTTGTCTGCTTCCGTGAGACGATGGTTCAGGCGAAGGTAGTCGGTCCAGGTCGGCGTGCGGAATGTCTCTATCCATTGCATAGGCTCCTGAAGGTTGCGCTGGAGAGTCCAATGACGAGCGCCGACGCGACTGTGCACATGCCGGCGCGCCCGCATGAGTTCCAGGAATGCTTCGCGATTTTCCTCGGGCACTAGGTACTCGACTTTGACCACGATGGGACCGCTTCTTGGCTTGAGATTGAGGGCGACTGCCGGTGCGTCGAAGTCCTCCAAAGCATCTGGATCGGATTCGCGGCGCTCGCGAAGGGGAAACAGGAGGCCCGTGGCGGCGACCAGCAGAAGGGCTCCAGCGGAGCCCTCCAGTGCCAAGGTCAGTGAATGGTTCTGGGCCACCGTGCCCCACACCCAACTGCCCGCTGCGATGCCGCCATCGATCAATGCATAGTAAATCGAGATGGTGCGCCCCACGACCCAGCGCGGGCTTGCCAGTTGCACGGTCACGCCGACCCCGGACCAGGCGGTGACCCAGCCCGCGCCACCCATGGCGAGTGCAATTGCCGCCACTGCAATCGAAGAAGTCAGCGCAAGCGAAAGGGAGCATGCCGCGCAGGCGACGCATGCGAGCGTCATCAGCCGCTCTTGTGACAAGCTCCGTCTGAACACGCTGTTCGAGATGCCGGCGAAGACGGCGCCTGTCCCGAATCCGGCCATGAGCGTGCCATAGGCGAGCGGTCCGCCTCCCAGCTGGTCGCGGACAACCAGCGGCAGCAGCGCGAGAATGGCGATGCTCGCCAGACCAAAGAGGGTTCCGCGAGTGATCGCCGTCTTAATCTCCGACGACATCGCCGTGAAGCGTAGCCCGTCATAGATCGCCGTCCTCATCGACTCACGTGGGAGAGGTGATGAGCGAACCATCCACTTGCAGCGCCATATGGTTACCAAAGGGACCAGATAGGTAAGACTGGTTACGGCGAAAGCCGTCATCAGCCCAAAAGAGGCAACTACTATGCCACCGAGCGCCGGGCCTACGGTCCGAACAGTGTTGAAGCCAACGGAGAGGAGCGTGACGGCGGCGGGAACGTCGCGTCGGTTCACCATATCGCCAACCGAGGCCTGCCAGGCTGGATCGTGGAGAGCGCCGCCGCATGCGATCAAGAAGCTGAAGCCGAGGATCATCCACGGATCGACAAAGCCCAGCACCACAAAAGCCGTCAGCATCGCAGATGCCAATACCATAAGGCACCGGCCGGCGAACATGACCCGGCGCCGGCTGAAATTATCAGCCAAGGCCCCGGCGAAGACGGATAAGATGAACGCTGGCAGGTTTGAAGAAGCCTGAACCAGCGCGACCATCAGATCGGAAGTCGAAATCGTAGCCATCAGCCAGCTGATGGCAACAGTCTGCATCAACCAGCCGAGCGAGCTGACCTGCGTGGCGAACCAGATTGAACGAAAGCTCGGATTTCTGAGGGGCGCAAATGCTCCTGGCGAATTTGGATCGGCGACTTGGTCCGCAAGACTGCTCATCAATCTAACTCTTGCCTATGAGCCAGTTTTACATTGCTCCGACAGCCAGCAGCCGCCCAACCCGTTGAAGGTCCGAATCGGCCAATGTGCGCAAATAGTTACAACGCCCGGCAGGAGATTGAACTCGCTGCCGGGCCGATGCGCCTTGGGAGGAGGCGTAGTTGGAACCTTTGTGAAGACTTGGAACCAGCCGCATCAGGCCAGCCTACACTTACAATATGAGGATCAGACCACTCCAGGATTTTAGTGCATTGAATGGGTACTCTTCCAGCAATCCTCGCCAACAAATGCAGGAGATCGGCGTCGAGCTCCTAAATCTGCATAATATCGGTGATTCGCGGGCGAGCAGTGCAGTGGGCACATTCTCCAAGCTAAACGCTGAACGGGCTTTTTGCTTCTCAAATCGCCATAACAGGGAGAGATGGGCAAATACTACTTCAATATGCTCCCAAGGACGCTGAGTTGACTGCAGCCTCAGCAGAGCTCTCCGCGTGCCTTTTTGCGGCTCCCCGCGGTGCTCGCGCCCGCCGCGCCTGCAAAGGCTTTCCTCAACAGTCGTTCAGTTCGAGCAGCCTTTGCCAACTCTGACTCAAAAGCTGCCCGACTGGATTGACGGCCTCAGCTTCTTCGGCGGGTCACTGAGGCGATCCGTCTGCTACAACCTGGTGTGGCCAAGGCGCTGTGGTTCGCGCCGACGCTGAACGCGACCGTTGCGACAATGACCGAGCAGTACGACACTGCCATATTGATCGCTGGGAAGCGCGCGAAGGGTAAATTCAACTTGCCCACCACCGCGATCAAATGTGCGCCGGGTAATGGCGCCGCTAACAGGATCGACCACCGGAACCGGTTACCGGCAGAGTCGGTCTGCATCCGGGAATTGCAGGGCCATCCTGTGTATAGGCTTAAATTGCGCTATTCTTCTCTACTGTGACAGGCGGGAGCCGCCGTCGACGGGGATCACTGCGCCCGAGACGTAGAACGCGTCGTCCGAAGCAGGAAGGCGATCACCGCCGCCTGCTCCTCCGGCGAGGAGACGCGCTCGAGCGGATTGGCGCGACCATCAGGCGTTGGTAGCTGCGTACGTGCAGCGCTCGAGTCATGTCGGTGGGGACCACGCCGGGCGCCACCGCATTCACGGTTATACCCTACAGGCCCTGCTCGCCGGCCTGCTGGAGCGTGAGATACGCGATCCCGGCCTTGGCCACCGAATAGCCTACCGTTCCGGGATAGCCCGTAAGCCCGAGGATCGAGCTGACATTAATGATCCGCCCGCCCGGCTGGCGCATCCGCGGCCGCAACTCGCGGGTCAGGCTGATGACTGCACGCAAGTTGATATCGATCAGCGGGAACAAAAGGCATCGTCAGTATCGGCGAGCGACTTCGAACCGCCAATGCCGGCATTGTTCACGAGGACGTCGAGCGTCTCGATCCTTGCGGCATCCAAGGCGGCCAGAACCCGCCCTGCGGCGTCGGGCATGGCCAGATCGCAGACGAGCGCCGTCTGGCCAAGGCCCGCAGCTGTGTCGTGCACTTTATCCAGAACATCCACTAGCAACACCCACGCCTCTTCCGAGCCAAGCCACGCCGCTGTTGCGGCACCGATCCCGCGCGCCGCGCCGGTGACGACGACAGTGTTTCTGACCGGAGCTTAGGCAAGGCTGCCTCCGTCGACCGTAAGCGCGGCGCCGATGGTGAAGCCCGCCGCATCGTCCAGCAGATAGCCGACAGCTGTCGCCACCTCGGACGGCAACCCCATTCGGCCCATCGGATGCGCAGCGATGATCTTCGTCCGGCGCTCGACCTGTGCCGCTTCTCCCCGGGCGAAGGCGACGCCGGCCTCGGCCAACGGCTGGCGATGGTTCCGGGGCAGACACAGTTTGCGCGGATATTTCTGCCGCGTGGTTCAGCGCCAGCGTGCGAGTCATCATCACAACCGCCGCCTTGGTCACCGAATAGATCGGCACGTCCTTCGAGGCCTGCAGACCAGCAGTCGAGCTGAAGAGCACCACCGATCCGCGGCCAAGCTCGCGCATCTGCGGGATGCAGCTTGCAGATTCGCCAAATGGCCCCGACGTTGAAGCTGAACATGGCTTCGTACCCTTCACGTCTATCAGCCGCTTCATCGCACCGTAATGCCAGCGGCCGCGACCAAGCCCTCAACCGGCCGGCCAAAGCTCTCGCGGGCGAGGTCGACCAGCCCTTCCAGCATCGCCGGATCGGTCACGTCGCAGACAACTCAACGGGCACCAGGACAGGCGGCCAGAGTTTGGTCCAGAGCCTCTTGCGACAGGTCAGCCAACACCAAATCCGCTCCACCCGCCGCCAGCAGTTTGGCACTGGCCGGGCCAAGCGCGCCACCCGCCGGTAATCAGCACCGTTTTTCCGGCAAAGGTCGTGTCAATCAAGATTGTAGTCCTCCTCCAAGATAAGAACTCCCACTGTACCCGCTCTGAAAGCGAATACCGGACAGCGGATGATCCGCGTCATTCCAAATCCATTGGTGACCGCCGCAACGGTCGAGGCGCAGGACGGCTTGCGCCGCCCCAAGAACACCGCACTCTACCGGCGTTCCTGTCTGAGAGTTTTCAGAGACATGAGGACGCACGCTCGGCGACCTGATGATGTGTGGCGAACCAAACGTCACCCTTTGCTTTGGCGCGTCGAATTAATTCTTCTACGATCCAGATCCGTGAGCGATATCCAATGACGTGTGGATGCAGAGTCAGCTGAAATAAATCGGCATCTTGATAGGCCCCTTCGAACTCCCGAATAAATACAGAAAGCACGTCGTCGACTGATAAATCTGGCCGTGAAGACCCATCGGGACTCATCCAAAGATAAGTGGCATCGTCTCGAATCCATTCGACCGGTATTTCAATCACTCCCGTGGGTTCCTCGTCTTCCAGCAGCTCATAGCAACTATCATCGGCCATAAGGGATGAGTCGTATGTCAATCCGGTTTCACGTATGATCCGTAGAGTTGCGTCGGAAAAATCCCAGGAAGGCGTTCGAATTCCCGTCGGGCGTTTGGAAGTGATTTTTTCAAGAGTGTCGGCACTCCTCATCATTAAAGAGCGCTCGCTCTCTGCGCTCAGTTCCGAGTTTAGCTCGTGTATCCAGCCGTGCATGCCAATTTCATGGCCTTCATCGACAACTGCGCGTTGCTCGTCTGGATACAACTGAGCGATCACAGCGGGAACGAAAAAACTCGCCGGAACGTCGTACTTTCTCAAGAGTTCCAAAGCCCGAGGCATCCCTCGTCGGCTCCCGTACTGACCCCAGGATAATCTGCTTAGCGATCGCCCTCCCCTGCGCAATTCGTTCGACTCATGATCGACGTCGAACGAGATGGCGAAGGCACAGCGTTTACCGCCGGGCCACATTGGTCTTAGTGCCTTGCCCGCTCTGACTTTGTTGATGCGCCGCCGCCAATGGCTTTCAGGCCATTCCCAGGGATTGAGTGCGGTCGAATTGGCCACCAGTTCCTCCTGAGCAGTGTCTGCATTGAATTCCGCCGAAAACTCAATGAGCGGAACGCGGCACCAGCTCAGCTGGCAGCCCCGCAAGCCGATCAGGCCGTCGCTTGAGTTTGCGCCTTGATTACGACAAGATGGCCCAACTCATTCAGATTTTCTCACTCTCGCGAACAAGCTCATCCATAACCGAGCGCACGGCGCTTTCTGCGATTGCAACAATCTCCTCCGCCTCAGCTTTGGTTGTAACCAGCGGCGGAGCAAAGCCCAAAATGTCCCCGTGCGGCATGGCCCGAGCGATAAGACCACGGTCACGGGCGGCCTTCGAGATTCGCGCACCTACCTTGAGCGCCGGATCGAAACGCTTCCGATTGTCGCGATCGGCAACGAACTCGATTGCGCCCATAAGACCGACGCCCCGCACTTCGCCGACGATCGGCAACTGCGCGAACCTCTCCTGCAACTGCGCCTGGAAAAACGCGCCGACGTCACGCGCATTGCCGGGGAGGTCTTCTTTCTCGACAATATCGAGGACCGCGTTGGCCGCGGCGGCGCCGATCGGATGACCAGAGTAGGTGTAGCCGTGCGAGAATGCCCCGACCTTGTCGGCTCCATCCTCCAGGACTTTATACACCTTCTCACCGACGATTGCCGCTGAAAGCGGGAAGTAGGCCGACGTCAAACCTTTAGCGATCGTGATGAGGTCTGGCTCGATGCCATAGTGCTGTGAGCCGAACATGGAACCGGTGCGGCCGAACCCTGTGATCACTTCATCGGCAATCAGCAGCACATCATGTTTTTTGAGGACCGTCTGTACCGCTTCCCAATAGCCTTCCGGCGGAGGCGTGATACCACCTGTGCCGAGGACGGGCTCGCCAATGAAGGCGCCGACGTTGTCCGGGCCGAGCCGCTCGATCAACTGATCAAGCTCGGCGGCGCGGCGAGCGGAGAATTCGCGCTCGGTTTCGCCCGGGGTTGCGCCCCAGTAATGATGTGGAACACCCGTGTGAACAATCTGCGGAAGTGGCAGGTCCATGTGGTCGTGATAAAAGCTCATGCCCGTCATCGAGCCCGACACGACGCTGCAGCCGTGATAGCCGCGTTCACGGGAGATGATCTTCTTTTTGGTCGGCTTGCCACGCAGGTTGTTGTAGTACCAAACAAGCTTGGCCTGGGTCTCGTTCGCATCCGAGCCGGACATGCCATAGAACACCTTGCTCATCTTGCCCGGCGCCATCTTCACAAGGCGATCGGAGAGGATCGCAAGCTCGTCGGTCGTGTGCGCCGCATAGGAGTGGTAATACGCCAAGCGATAGGCCTGACGCGAGATCGCATCGGCGACTTCCGTGCGGCCATACCCGACATTGACGCAGTATAGGCCGGCAAAGCCATCGATAAATTGGTTGCCATGCGCGTCCTGGATGCGGATCCCCTTCCCTGTCACCACGATCGTTGGGTCGCCGAGCTTGCCAGTGGCGAAATCTTTAAGCTGAGTGAAAGGATGCAAGACCGAGTTGCGGTCCTTTTCGGTGATCTCTTTGATGTTGATGGTCATTGAATGCTTCCTTTCAGGCCGCGATGTTGCCGATGCAGAGGTATTTGGGTTCGAGATATTCGATAAGACCGTGCCTTGAGCCCTCGCGACCAAGGCCGGATTGTTTCCAGCCGCCGAACGGAATGCCCGGCCCCGTAAATTTTGGAGTATTCACGGCAACCATGCCATATTCGAGCCGGTCGGAGAGCCGCATGGCTCGGTTGAGATCTTGGGTATAGACGTAGGCCGCAAGTCCCATCTCGGAATTGTTGGCTCGCGCGACCACCTCCCGTTCGTCGTCGAAGGGCAGGATTGCAGCGACAGGTCCAAACGTTTCGTCCTTCGCAATCACCATGTCATCGGTCACATTAGCAAGCACGGCCGGCGTGACGAAGTTCCCGCCAAGCGAATTGTGCTGTGCGCCTGCTACCATTCGAGCCCCGGCTGCTAGAGCCTCAGAAACCTGGTGCCTGCATTTGTCAGCACCAGACGTCTTTGTCATCGGACCGATGTCGACACCTGGCTCCAATCCGTGCCCGACCTTTAGTTTACTGGTGGCCTCGGCAAATTTTTCCGTAAAATGCTCGTAAATCTCTCGCTGCACATAAATCCGGTTTGCCGCGAGACAGTCCTGACCGGATGTCGCGAACTTGGCTGCCATGCAACCGGCGACCGCAGCGTTGATCGGCGCATCGCCGAAAAGGATGAAAGGAGCATTGCCGCCAAGTTCGAGCGAGACTTTCTTCACTGTCTTCGCGGATTGCTCGAGAAGGATTCTGCCGACCTCGGTGGAGCCCGTAAAAGAGAACGCACGCACGTGGGTATGCAACAACAGCCGTTTGGCAAGTGGCGGAGCTTCGCCCGTGATCACCTGAAACACGCCGGGCGGAATGCCAGCATCCCCGGCAAGGCGGGCAAGCGCGAGGGCCGACAGTGGCGTTTCGGGTGCCGGCTTTACAATCATTGTGCAGCCAGCGGCCAGTGCAGCTCCAGCCTTTCTGGTGATCATTGCCGCTGGGAAGTTCCATGGCGTAATGGCGACAGTCACCCCGATCGGCTGCAAATGCACGGCCAGCCTGCTTGCGGGGAGATGGCTGGGAATCGTTTCGCCGTAAGCCCGCTCCCCTTCCCCTGCAAACCAATCTAAAAAGCCGGCAGCGTATGAAACTTCGCCGCGGGCTTCAGCAATCGGTTTTCCTTGCTCGGCCGTTATGATGACAGCCAGGTCTTCGGCGCTCTCCCGCATGCCTGCCGCCCATTTCCGCAGATATGCACCACGCTGTAACGGAAGCATGTCGCGCCACTTGAGGAACGCTGCTCTTGCGCAATGGACCGCGTCGTCAACGTCGGCGTCTGCGCAAGCCGCAACTTGAGCGATCTCGTCACCGCTGGCAGGATCAAACACGGCAAGAGTATCTGATTTGGAGAGCCAGGCGCCGTTCAGATACGCATCACCACGCAAAAGGTCTGGCCGTTTGAGCCTGCGTAATGCCGTGATTGACGTACCCCTCATCTAAGACTCCAATGGTATGCTGATGCCTTTAGGTTATTGCTGCCACAGCGCCGATCGGCAGCGCAGTTGATGCCCCTTTAGCTGCATTCCTGCAAACAGCAGCCAATTCGCGTAGAATTGGACACGGCTCACAACTTCACTTGCCAGGAGGCTTAGCGACCGCGAGCGAAGGTCGCGCTGGTCGCCGGCGGCGCGGAAAGTAGTTGGTTCCAGCGCCGATCTCCCGATCCCGAGTTCCCGATCTGGCCTCGTGGCATTAAGTTCTCGACCGACACCGATCAGGCGCACTGACGCAGGCGCAACCGCCTCGAATCTTAGACGGAACTCGCCGCAAGGCTACTTTCGTCCGGCACTGTGCAGGGTGACCGCGACCGCTTCAGACACGATGGCATCGCGGACGACTTCATTCGGAAGGAGGTCTTGGGGTCCCGAAATTGAGGTCCCCGCGATAACCCAGACATTCACTTGGTGAAGTGGTGAAGTCGCACGAAACAGCAGAAAAGGATGAAGCGAGCCCCGGGCAAAAGGCGAGCTTCGCTGCCGAGCCATCTATCGGGAACAACGTGTGCTGATGTCGCGACGTGTTGCACGGACGGGGCGGACCATACTCGCGTTCCCACCGGCGCGCAGGGTTGGCAAGAGCCCGCTTCAGGCGCGCGTAAACTCGTCCTCAATGCTCCTCAAAAGCTAAGTCCTCTTGCGTCATCCGCGCATTTGTAGAATGGGGCAACGTTCACGCCGCGCTCGCGTCACAGGTGGCTCATTTCGGCCTACGGATCTTAATCTCCGCTGATGCAGAGAACTCATGTGCTAGGCGAGATTCTCCTGTCCCAGAGGTTGGGCATGCCGCACCTCTCAGACAGCGCCGTCCTTAAGCTAGATCCGTTCATCCGCTCGCCGCAGAAACAAATTTCAACCGGCTTCGAACGGACCCAGTGAGATCGCAAAACGATTTGGGTCACATCCAAATCACCTAGTCCACGACGATCAAGCGGCGATCAACATCTGCCAATCGCTCACCGCCCCTTTCGGTTACAATAAATGATTCAGAGATGGCGGCGCCGAACCCTTCGAGCCTAACCCCCGACTGAAAATGGAAGCACATTCCTGGTTGTAGGATGGTCTTGTCGCCCGCGCGAATACTAACCGTGCGTTCGCCCCATTCCGGCGGGAAGTTGAGTCCGATTGAATAGCCGGAGCGGCCTATCTTGATATACCCGTTCCGCTTGAGGATATCTTGCCACACCGCATTAAGCTCCTCAACGACGGTACCAGGCTTTGCCATCTCGAGCACAGCATCCCCGCCTTCCACTATAACCTCAGCAAGACGCGAGACCTCTGCGGGTGGCTTTCCGATGTGGACGGTGCGGCACAGCGGCGCACAGTAGCGGCGTCGGGTGGCGCCGAACTCCATGAGAACCAGGCCAGAGGTCGGCAAGGGCTCCTCGGTCCAACTGAGGTGCGGAGCGTTCGTTTGTTCGCTAGTCTGGATAAGAGGAGGACCGCTAGAGTCGCCATATTTACCGTCCACCCCTCGTGTCTGGGCCCGGTACACCTCCGCGACGACCTCATGTTGCGGCACTCCAGGCCTTAGGTTAGCGATTGCCGTCTGCATCGTATGCGTTGCAAGGTGGCCCGCTTCTCTCATGTAGACTAGTTCAAGGTCAGATTTTATAAGCCGTGCCCAATTGACTAATTCGCGGCTATCAGAGAATTTTGCATTCGGAAGGCCTTTGACGAGATGTTGATGTGCTCGGGCAGTATAGAAGTGGGCGTTAAGCTCGACACCGATTCGATCAGATCCCCAGCCGCGCGAATTGATAAGCTCGCAAAGATCGTCAAATGGATGTAATTCTGGATGTTGAAGTCTATGATCGGAAAATGAGCTTATATTTTCTCTAGGCAGATCCGTCGTTATATAAGCGGAATTTACATCGACGAAACGTCCGAACCAGAGGGGCATGTCCGACTGGAGATGCACTAAGACCACCTGAGGCACGTAGAACGAATAGCCGTCAAAGCCGGTAAGCCAATACATATTCGCGGGATCCTGGCAGATCAGCAAGTCCAGCCCCGCTCGCTCCATCCGCTGCTTCACGTCATGAACACGACGCCGAAACTCCTCGGGCGGAAATGGCTTCTCATATTTCATCTCGTCGAGTCCTTCAAAACAGGCATTCCTCGAACGGATCAGGCATTCGTCCTGTCCGCATACTTTCTCTTCGTATCACGTCACAAGAGGCTGTTTTCCCCGAGGATTTCTTCTTGTCGCGGAAAATCTGCATTTCCTAGGCACTTGCCGTACGTTATCCGCATATGAGCGCCAAATTTTCGGTGGCTCTGCGTCTCCGGTGGAAGATCATGCCCTCCCTATGGTGAAGACGCACTCTGCCTGTCGCAACAGAATTTCAAGCACGGGCGGCAAGATCTACGTGGGAAGCGCCGACGAGACCAGCGAAGATCGGGACGTTGCGGCCGCCACGCTCATGCAGCATCCGGGGCGTCCGCGGCCCAATGGACGGGGTTTGAGCACCCCCATCAGGCCGGCCACTCCTAATATGTGAGCATGATTCTCTGGTACAAATCAGCAGCCTTGGTCAGTTGATCGATTTCAACGAACTCGTTGTTCGTATGGGCTTGGGCAGTACGCCCGGGTCCGATAATCACACACGGGATCCCAGCCAATGACAGCTGATTTGCATCCGAGCCGCCGGTGGCTCCCTTCTGCTCTCCGGTCCCCGCGACGTGGGCACAAGCCGCTCCTGCGACTGCTGCAATTTTGCTCGACCCGGAACTGATTGGAGGCGGGTCTTCCAATGCGGGAAGCAATGACCGAACATTGATCTTGTCTTCGCCCTGGCGAAGGCCTTCCAGTATGCTTTCTACCTCCGCCAACGCGTCCTGCGGCCGCTCCCCGGGTATGAGACGCCGATCGACCCAGATACGGCATACCGGCGGTACAGTGGTAAGTTCCAAACCTCCTTCGATGAGGCTCACGGTCAGCTGTGATGACCCTACCAATGGGTGCTGCGCCCGAGACACAAGGGATCGATGGTGCTCATCAAGTGCCAATACCACCTTGGCCATGCCCGTGATCGCGTTCACTCCGAGATGAGGCTTCGACGTATGAGCCGGTACACCCTGAACCTCGATTTGCCAGCGGACAGAACCCATGTGAGCTACAACGAGCTCTAATTCGGTGGGTTCACCGACTACCGCACCCTCATAAGCGACACCGGAATCGGCTATAGCGCGGGCGCCAAGTTTGCGGTACTCTTCGTCAATGCTGGCTGCCACAACAACCGTGGCCCGGGGCTGCCGTTCACCAAGTGAGCTAAGCGCAATCAACATAGCTGCAAGTGAGCCTTTTGTGTCGCAGCTACCTCGCCCATATATTCGCCCGTCCCGTTGCTCACCCGAGAATGGATCTGATTCCCACCTATCGATAGGAACGGTATCCATATGAGCAATGAATAGAATACGCCTATCGGGTTCTTTCCCAGGTACCCAGGTCAGGAAATTCGAGCGACCATCGGCCACCTCCTGTATCCCGTAAGCCAGCTTCCGCTCCTTGCAAAAACCCTCGAGGAACTTGGCTACACCTTGCTCTCCACTACCTTTTGGCGACAGCGATGGATTGATGCTCTCGATCTTTATAAGATCTTGGAGAAGTCCGATAGTCTCGGCGCTCTGGGTCGACATGTACTCTCCTGTGTGCATGAACTAGCCGTGTCGCTCTTACTTCGACCAGCTCTTGGCCAGATTGATTACGCGATCGACTTCATCGGCGGTGTTGTAAAGATGCAGGGAAAACCGGAGCATGCCTCTGCGTATTGAGACGATTACCCCGTTCTTCGTGAAATGCTCGTGAAGCGACCGAATGCGGGCGTCGACTGGGCGCCCTTCAACAAGATCGCTGGAATCGCCAACGGCTACGATACTTCCAGTGTGAGCGCCTGGTGGCCCGCCGCAGACCGGAAGCCCGATATCTAAGAGACCAGTGGCCATACGTTTTGCGAGTGAGGTAACGCTCTGGTCGATCGCCTCGGTTCCGATATCAAGTAGCTGGCCCATTGATGCATATGCAGCCAACATGCCAGGGAAGTTGTAATGCCCGATATCAAAGCGGGGCGCGCCAGAGCGCAACTTTACAAAACTAGGTACCGGAGCTGATTCTGGCGCGTTTCCGAAATCTACGCTGAAGCGCGCAAGATAGGCCGGGCTCAGCCGATCGGCCCATTCTTTACGGCAATATAAAAAACCCGATCCATAAAGACCCATCAAACCCTTCACAGTGGACACTGCTACACCGTCTACGCCAAGTCGATTGACGTCGGTGTGGAGTATCCCAACAGATTGCGTCGCGTCCGCCAAAAGAAATGCACCGTAGTGCCTACAGGCTTCGGATATCTGCTCCATGACGGTCCGAAACCCCGGAACCATCGTCACCGTCGCCAAGGCAACAACGCGGGTATGAGAATCAATCGCCTTTACGAATGCATCAGGGGGAATTGAGCCGTTATCCGGCTCTACGACTCGCAACTCGACATTGTAGCGGTCTCTGATCTGAATCCATGGCAAGATATTATTTGCGTGTTCCAATTTTGGGCATAGAACGACGTTGTCTCCATCTCTCCAATCGATCGCATTAGCGATGATGTTGATGCCTTCCGATGCATTCTTGGTAATTGCAATTTCATCGTGATCTGAATTGATAAATTGTGCGAACCTAGCGCGAGTACGCTCGACGTGTTCGAGCATTCTTTCTTCGTCGTTTAGGCCATGCAGCCGATTGTTCAAATGAGGCTCGATTGAAGCCAATGTTGTGCTTGATATGAGGCCCTGGTTCGCGACATCCATGTAGATGGCGTTTGCTGTGGCTGGAAACTCCTTTCGGAGGATGTCCAAGGGAAGCATATGGCTTTCTCTCCTGGGAGTGCGGACGGCGGTTGAGCTACCTTGTTCAGGCGATCGTTCCGGCAAGGGTAAGAATGCCGCCAGACTGGTCTGCGCTGACCTGCCCATTTTACACGGTGCTCGTGCCGACTTTGGTCTAACATTCGGTCTCCCACGCCGCATTCCTGCGCCAAACCGCGATTCACGCAGAGATCGCGAGCCATTCTCGCGGATCACTGAAGCGTCTCGACGGAATGCAGCTGCAACAACTGCCTCACGAGAGATCAATTTGGGTAATTCTCAGACCGCGGATAGGGCTTCTTACCAGTGCTTGGAGCGACGTTAGCCTGACTGAGCCGACGACCTTCTCCTCCAGCCCCACACCCATGCGGATCATAGTTCACTCGCGGCCGACGCGCGAGGGCCGTAAGGCATCCGAAAGCCGGGGCCGGTTCATAGCCTGACTCTCATGGTCTCCGATTTATGCTGCAACGCCGACACCCTTGGTGATGTCGCTCCCTAACACGCTTGCCTCGAACTGATGCGAGCGTGCTGCAACTCATGTTTTCTGCGCCTGAGCAACGAGATCGGTAGGATCTTTTCGACCGGGGATCGCCCCCACCCGATCGAATCTGCCGTTCTTGCGCTGGCCCGCAACTGCTCACCAGCAACGCCCATCGATTCAGCGGCACCCCTCAGATAGTTATACTATGCCGGTATTGTGCGCAGATGGCGAAAGAAACGCCGATTTTCTGCGACTTGGACCGACTTTAGCGCCGAGAGGGCGTTTGGCACTTGCTACATTTTGGACGTACGGACTGGCGGCCTTGGCATTGGCCGATATCATCATGAGCAGAGATTGTGAATGGATCTGGATCGAATTGACCGGAAGATTCTCAACGTCGTGCAGCGCAACAATCGCCTTACGACAGAGGAATTGGGCGAACTTGCCGGACTATCGGCTACCGCTTGTCAGCGGAGATTAAAGCGACTTCGAGACGCTGGCGTCATCGAAGCGGACGTTGCCATAGTTTCACCGGAAGCCGTCGGTCGGCCCCTGCTCCTGCTGGTATCCATCACTCTCGAGCGCGATCGCGCCGATATCATCGATCGTTTCAAGCAGGCAATTCGGCGGACGCCTGAGATCATGAACGCTTACTACGTTACGGGTGAAGCGGATTTTATTATTACGGTCTCTGCTCAGGACATGGCCGAGTACGAGGCGTTTACCCGTCGTTTTTTTTACGAACATCTTGAAGTAAAGGGGTTCAAGACAATCGTTGTAATGGATCGGATCAAGGCGTCGTTTGCTCTGCCAATTGCTGAAGAGTAGCCTTCAAAAGAGCCCGCCCAGGCAACCACCACGCGCCTTCCGCGGGTCGCAGTTGTCCCGCACTTCTGAATGTCGGCTGTCCTATTTTGAATGGTCCCGCATATATACCAGGGCACCTCCTCTCAGCCTGCAGGTGTTATGCGCCAATGACCAAAAAACGATGATATTCTGCGGGACCAAGGCGCCCTTCGCGCAACCAAGCTCTTTGGCACTTGCTACATTCTGGGCGGAGCGGAATTCAGGATTGTCGGTCCCCGGCTAATTGGAGCGGCTTCAGTCGGCGGAATAGCTGGGGTGCCTACGTCGCACAGAGGATGCTGTGCTCCCGGCAGCGCGGAAACGGGTCTCCCGGCTCTCGCAAGGACAAAGCGTGAAATTCGCCTGCAACCGGCAAGAAAGGAAAGTCCCCGTGGCAATTCTCAATAGCGTCGCAGAGTTTCTCCCCGAGATAGTGGCTTGGCGCCGGGACATCCATGCACATCCCGAACTGGGCTTCGACATCCCCCGTACTTCGGCATTTGTCGCCGAGCGCCTGCGCGAATTCGGCTGCGACGCCGTCGCGACCGGCATCGGCAAAACCGGCGTCGTTGGCGTCATCAAGGGCAACGGCGTCGTGAGCGACGGTAACCCAAAGGTTATCGGATTGCGCGCTGACATGGATGCGCTGCCGATCAACGAAGCGACCGATCTGCCCTATGCGTCCAAGAACAAGGGCTTGATGCATGCGTGTGGGCATGACGGCCACACCGCGATGCTGTTGGGTGCCGCGCGCTATCTTGCCGATACTCGGAATTTCGCTGGAACGGCGGTCATGATCTTCCAACCTGCCGAGGAGATCGGTACCGGCGCCGTTGCCATGCTAGATGACGGTTTGATGGAGCGGTTCGGCATCGAGCACATCTACGGAATGCACAATCGTCCGGGCTTGCCGGTAGGTGTCTTCGGAATCCGGCAAGGTCCAGTGATGGCGGCAACTGATAGCATAGAAATTAGCATTGAAGGGCGAGGGGGGCACCCTGGAAGGCCTCATGAATGCATCGATCCGATTCTGGTCGGCGCTCAGCTTGTGACGGCCCTGCAGCATATCCTGGCTCAGAACATTGACCCTGTCGACTCGGCAGGAATTTCGTTCCACCAGTTCCAGTCCGGGCAGAGACTAGTCCCCGTCGTTCCGCAAACAGCGGAGTTGGTGGGCACCATGCGGACGCTAAAGCCGGAGGTGCGCAAGTTCGTGAAGGAGCGGGTGGGCGAAGTGGTCGCCGGCATCGCCCAGATAACCGGCGCGAAGATAGATATTAAATTTCAGAGCTTCGACGCAATTCTCTTCAATGAGGTCCAGCAGACCGACCTTGCGAGAAGCGCGGCCAAGGGCGTGGCCGGTGAAAACAATGTGCTCGAGACGCCACCGGTAATGGGGGGGGAAGATTTCTCCTTCCTGGCGCAGGCGCGGCCGGGTGCTTTCGTCTGGTGCGGGAACGGTGACAGCGCCGGCCTGCATCACCCTGCCTACAATTTCAACGACGAGGCGATTCCTTATGGAACATCGTACTGGATCAAGCTCGTAGAGAACACGTTGGGATCCCGTCCGACGTCTTGATGATCGGTCTGACAAGGGCCGCAGAACGAATGAATAACTGCCGTCTTATGCCAGGCTTGAATGTAGCGGACCTCGTAAAATGAAAACTCGTTCATCCGTGCCAACATCTCTTGAGGGTCTGTCGGCGTGCGAATGCCTGGAACTCTACCGAAGGCGGCAGCTCTCGCCTGTTGAAGTCGTCGATGACTGTCTCAGCCGCATCGACGCCAACAACCCGGCGCTGAACGCATTTTGCCTCGTCGACCACGAAGGGGCCAGGTCTGCTGCCCGGGCCTCGGAGGGTCGATGGATGAAGGGGGAACCAGCCGGAGTACTAGATGGCATTCCGGCCACCATCAAAGACCTCACCTTGACACGAGGCTGGCCGACAAGACGTGGCTCATTGTCCGGCAGCACCGAGGGACCCTGGACTGAAGACGCCCCTGTTCCAGCCCGTATCCGTGAGACCGGTGGCGTTATCCTGGGCAAGACAACCACTCCAGAATTTGGCTGGAAAGGGGTAACAGACAGCCCGGTCTACGGGATCACCCGCAATCCCTGGAATCCTGACCTGACACCAGGCGGGTCGTCGGGAGGGGCGGCAGTTGCGGCTGCGCTCAACCTTGGCTTTCTTCATCAGGGTAGCGACGGCGGGGGATCAATCCGGATACCGGCGAGCTTCACGGGGACCTTCGGCTTCAAGCCAACCTTCGGCATCGTTCCGCAATGGCCAGCTAGCGCCATGACAACGCTGTCTCATTTGGGGCCGGTGACCCGCACCGTTGCGGATGCGATCCTGATGATGAATGTGATTGCACGAAAGGACGCTCGCGATGGCTATGCGGGTCCGGCGTACCTAGGTCTCGACCCCGATCCAGCAAAGACCACCATCAGGGGCCTGCGGATCGGCTACAGTCGGAACCTCGGCTATGTCAAGGTGGCGCGAGATATCCAAAACGTTACCGATAATGCGATCGACCAGCTTCGAGCTCTTGGGGCCGAGGTGGCCGAAGTCAATCCGGGATTTGCGGATCCGGTGGAGGTGTTTTCTACATTCTGGTTCGCTGGCGCCGCCCGTATTGTGTCACGAATGAACAAACAGCAAAGACAATTACTAGATCCTGGCTTTCTGGAAGGTGCCGAACGCGGGCTGAAGATCACCCTTACCGAATTTCAGGAAGCTGAGGCGATGCGGTTCGAGCTCTCCGCTCTGATGGCGAAGTTCCACGAAAATTACGATCTCTTGGTCACACCGACGATGCCTATCGCGCCGTTCCCCGTCGGGCGAAATGTGCCGGATGATAGTTACAAGGGGTGGGTGGACTGGACGCCCTTCACCTACCCTTTCAACTTGACCCAGCAACCAGCAGCATCGATTCCATCGGGCCTGGATGATCAAGGGCTGCCCGTCGGGCTACAACTGGTCGGCGCGCGCTATTCCGACACCTCCGTCCTAGCCGCGGCATATACGATCGAAAGTCGCCTGGGGCTTCCTTCTTTCGCGAGGAGCAGATTCCACGCTGCCACCCCTTAAAACTTGAGACTGCCGCGCTCAAGCACCTGACGGCCTCCAAGCGGTCAAGCCACGGACGCGAATGTCATTCGATAAAGGGGCGCGGCGTCATAGATGGGCAGTCCTGTCCTACGACGGATTGCTGACGTCACCATCGGGGACAATGTACATTCAAATAGGAGTGCGTCAATCTTGGGATGTGCGGCGCGAAGTCGCGACACAGACTGCAACCCGGGGACTCCATTTCGGTAACACTAGCCGGCCGCGTATTACCTTCGATGCCGCCGATGGCTACTCTTGCCCCTGCGGATGAATCCATGCCCAGCAGCTCTTCGCCGCAGTGTCTTGAGTCTGCGGCCAGACGGCGAGCTTTGCGCCGGCCGGAAGCTGCCGGAGGAGCGTGGGCGCCAGTAGCAGGCTCGACATGGCCACGGGAAGTTTGACAGACGTGGCCAGTGCAGCCTGGCACCAGATACTGAAGCCGCAGTCCCTGGTTATCGCGACGGCTCCGCGCTCAACCAACCGCCTGGCAGCTGCAATGTAGGCCGGCTCGAGAGAGGCATCGCCAGGACTGACCCTCTCCGCCAAAGCCCCGGCCGCGGTCTCTATTATAATTGGGAAGTCGAAGTTGCCGGGTTGAAGACCGACCCCGATGCGGTGGCGGAAATTCACCAGGGCGCAAGTCCGATCTCCAGCCTGTGATTTTTGCAACACTGGCCATCCAATGAGGATCCAACTGCCGTCTGATCGTGACAATTCAGCTGCGTCAAATGCCTTTGCCGCCAAGATGGCGCGTATCGTCAGGTTGTGCTGACCAAGCTGGGACGCTCTACGAGCGCAGGAATCCTGCATTCGCCTGACGCTTCCGGCTCGGTTGCAAGGCTCGGGAATAGTAATGACGAAACAGTGGATCAGCACGCCGTAAGCCCAGTGCAAAAAATGCGGGCTTCGTGCCGAACCTTTTTTTGGAACGGCGGGCGCGGATCTCATCATTGAGATTACCGGAAGGCCTGTCCGGACTTTTCCGAAGCCGCACTGTTATCCTGTTCGAGAGCGACGCATCGATGGTTCCTTTCCCCGCCTCATCGACAAGCTCACCCGTGTCCACTTGGCTCATCCACGACGACTTCGGCAACCATGCTCTCTCCGATCAGCAGCGCTTCCACCTCTTCGAAAATCGTCGAGGAGCGCTATCAGAGAAAATCCACCCTGATCACCGCCCAGGTCCCCGTGGCAAGCTGGCACGACCTTATTAACGACAGCACGGTCGCCGACGCTATACACGACCGCTCGTGCACAATGCACACCGCATCGCCCTTCAGGGCGAGAGCATCCGAAGAAAAAAGCCTCGGCCCTCTTGACCGACTCCGAGAACACCGAAATCAATCAGCCCTACAGCAACCAGGCTGCCGAGGACCAACCTCGACGAACTGTCGGACTTTTGTGAAAACGCTGTCCGGGAATTAGCGGAATCGCTGTCCAGCTTTTGAAGCGCGCAATAACACTATGGCCGTCATCGAAATGAGCAAGGCGAAGTGCTGATTGCCGCGTTTGTTCCGGGATTAAGCGCCAGCCTCTCAAGAAGATTTATGCCGACTCGCCATCATTGTTGAAACTGCTGCAGCGCTCGCACGTTGAAGCCGGCCAGGCCGGGCATACGATTATGCGGATCGCCTTCGCCCAACTTCAATTCTGGACGCCAGGGCTCGATGTAAGGGACCGGCGAGCGTCAAAAGACTGCGGATGGGTCGCCGCTCGTCCCCTGGGATACGATCTCTGTCGGATTTTGTCGCGCCTGCGACATAGTGGTTGTGCGGGCCAGTTTAGTACCTGATATGACCGTAAGTTTGATATCAAACTCAAAGCACTGGCCGACGTGCATTTTGCGAGGTTGGCACGGTTTTTGAAGCGATCATTTCGCGTCGGAGCGCTCTCATCCGCCGGTTATCATCTGTTTTGGCATAAACCCTGCATAAGGCTTTATTGATGGTACCGCAACCCAACTCGCCGTCTTTCGAGCTACTTGGGCAAAAAGAGCACCGCCAGCGGAAAGGGTCGGGAACCGGAGAGGGAACCGGGTGGTGGACCTATGTTTGTGGAGGGGGTTGTGAAAAGGGTCAGCCATGGTGCTTCGAGCCTCTTGTACTCGTGCAGGTCGTCAATGTTGATATAGCGGTTGGCCTCCATCCAGTTTTCATTGGTTTCGTGACAGCAGACAAACGTCAAAGGAGATAGCTCATGCGAGTAGCCATCGTAACGAACAGTGATTTCAACGGTGTGATTAACCGGTTCGGTCAGCCTTGTCCGCAGCCGCCGCAGCCTTGGCCGCATAGCGGCACGTTGGAAGATGTGGTGGCGGCACTTCAAGAGGGCGGCCACGAGACGGTAGTGTGTGAAGGCGATAAAGGACTGCTCGCCAGTCTCGAGCGGTTCATGCCACCTGATCCGCAAGGTCGCCCCTCGGGAATGGTCTTCAACTTGGCGGAGGGAATTCAGGGCGAAAAGCGTTACACTCATGTTCCTGCCATGCTTGAGATGGCCGGTGTTCCATACACTGGATGTAGCCCCTTCGGGATTGGGCTGACGGGAGACAAAGTCATTACCAAAATGCTCATCCGCGATCAGGGCGTGCCGACTCCGAACTTTCGCGTGATGCGTCGCGGCACCGAGAACACCGGCGACCTGAGATTCCCAGTGGTAGTGAAGCCGCGGGAGGAGGACTGCAGCTTCGGATTGCAGATCATACATGAACACTCTAAGTTGCGGCAGGCCGTCGAAGTGATCGTCACGCAGCATGCTCAGGATGCGCTAGTGGAGGAATACATCGAGGGGCGGGAAATCTGCGTTGCGTTGCTCGGAAACGGGGAGCCCGAAGTTTTGCCTCTAGTGGAGCAGGACTTCGGTGACCGCGAAACGCGTGTTATGAATTGGGATGCGAAGTACGTGGCGGCCGCAGCGGTGCCCAAGATTTGCCCGGCGAAAATCGAGAGCGGGCTTGAGACGATGTTACGGGATATTTCGGTTGCGACCTTCCGTGCCTGCCACTGCCGGGACTATGCCCGCGTCGATTTCCGGATCGATCGCTCAGGCCAACCGTTTGTCCTAGAGATGAACTCGGTGCCGGCCCTTGGTATACACTCCAGTTATGGCACAGCTGCAACGGCCGGCGGACACAGCTTCGTAAGCTTGATCAATCGCATCCTCAATGTCGCCCACACCCGCTATTTCGGAATCGGCGTCTCATAGTGGATTGATCGGATCAAAAGAGTCCGATTTCGGGATTCCGTTTTGCGGTTTGGCGTGCGAGTTAGATGCATGCGCAATAGCATCCCCCTTCACCGTTTTGGCCAGCGACCGTCAGCGCCTGCAAGCGCTCGTCGCGGCGCCAGGAAGCCCGCAAGCACGTTCGGGGGCCGCATCGTCGCGCTGTGCTTCGAACCACGAAGCCAAAGCATACTTGGACCACCGGCTAGGTCGAGCGAATGAACCGCACCATCAAGGACGCGACGGGCAAGCGTTTCCACTACGACGATCATGACCAACTGCGTCGGCATCTTGCCGACTTTGTTGCGGCCTACAAATTTCGGCCGCAGGCTGAAGGCCCTCAAAGGTCTCACCCTACGAGTTCATCTGCAAGGCATGGGCTTCCCAGCCCGAGCGCTTCACTCTCAATCCGCTCCACCAAATGCCTGGACTTGTCTATTCGGCGTGTTGAAGTCAATCCCATTCAAGCTTCCTAGGCTGACCTGCCGACGCGATTATCCTAGCCTGATTGATGTAACCGCGGCGTCAAACCGAGATACGGCCCCACGTCCTTCGAATTCCTGAAGGGGGCAGGAATATCGACCGTGGCGTTGAAACCCAGTGCAACGATAGGGCCGACGCCCAGCACGGTCATCAACCGCCTGCAAACCGTGTCACCCCTCACGATCGACAACAGTCTTTCGTGTAGCACCGTGAACTGCTCGCAAAGTTTCCGACGGGCGGTGAGCAACGTCTCCATGATGTCTCGAGTTCCGGAATGTCACCGGAAGGGTCCCGGATGCGATCCGCGAATTTGCCGGCCGTCGACAATGCCAACTTTGAGACCGAAGTTACGAAACAGGCCACGGATGTCGTTCTCGATGGCGATGGCCTTTTCCTGAAGCGACTTGAGGGCCGTCAGCAGCGCCCGGCGATTCTGGGTCGTCAGCGTCTTGACAGTAAGACCGTATGTCCGCCTCTGCCGATGAGGTGGCTCGCCCTACACTGCGCGTCCGAGGGTTGCTCGGACGGGCCGAGCCGATCCTCACCACAGGAGGACGAGCCGTGGCGGATTATAGAGAAGCATTTGTCGGAATCGATGTTGCGAAGCTTAAGAACGCTATTGCGATTGCGGAGGCAGGCCGGGAAGGAGAGGTTCGGTTCTTCGGTGAGGTCGACGCGTCGGCGACCAGCATGCGGCGGGTCATAGGCCGGATCGCCAGCCGCTTTGATTACGTGCATTTCTGCTATGAGGCTGGGCCGACCGGGTACGGCCTTTATCGCCTGATCCGGTCGCTCGGGCACGAGTGCACCGTGGTTGCACCATCATTGATACCAAGGAAGCCCGGCGATCGGGTGAAGACGAACCGTCGAGACGCCATTTCCCTTGCCCGACTATTGCGCGCCGGCGAGCTGACCGCGGTGTGGGTTCCCGATGAAGGGCACGAGTCCATACGGGATCTTGTTCGCGCGCGGGCGGGCGCGGTCGAGACGCTGCGGGTCCATCGCCAGCAGGTGAGCGCATTCATGCTCAAGCACGGCCGTAGCTATCCGCGAAAGAAGAGCTGGACGATGCGCTATCTACGCTGGCTTCAGGAACAAGGTTCGATCATCCCGCGCATCAGATCGCACTCCAGGAGATGGTCGAGGCGGTGCGCGTCTCGAAAGAGCGGGTCGAGCGGCTGGAGCGTGTGATCGAAGAGTTCGTCCCGGCCTGGTCGCTGGCACCGATCGTGTGGGCGCTTCAGACATTGCGTGGGGTAGACCTAATTGTCGCCGTGACGTTCGTCACCGAAGTCGGCGACGCCAGCCGGTTCGAAAGCCCACGCCAGCTCATGGGATATCTCGGTCGGGTCCCCGGCGAGCGCTCAACCGGGGAGACAGTCCGGCGCGGCGGCATCACAAAGGCAGGCAACGGTCGGGTTCGCCACATGTTGGTCGAGAGCGCCTGGACCTATCGACATCCGCCCAAGGTCGGGAAGGCGAAGCTATACCGGTTGGAGCAGGCGTCACCGAAGGTGCGTGAGATCGCCTGGAAGGCGCAGTCCCGCCTGACAGCCCGCTACCGCATGCTGAGCGCTCGGGGCAAACGGACAACGGTCGTCTGCACCGCGATCGCCCGTGAACTGGTCGGCTTTATGTGGGCAGTCGCAAGGGAGGCGCGCGTCACCTGATCGCTCGCCGCGATGGCGCACATATCGCGCATGGGCGGAGGCGGGACCACGGCAGGGGAATGCCCGTCAGACGCTTTGTGGCCGGCAAATCGACCGACGCCCGCAGTAAGATAGGAACAGCCCCGGACGCACAATCGGGAATGCGGTAGCCAACCCGCGCATCAGAGCTTGATCACCGACGTCCTTCAGTTCCGCCTCCCCACCCATGCGCGATCATCAGAATGAGCAGCCGTTCCTCGGATCGGGCGACCTCATGCGTTCCAAACCTTGACAGCGGACATCAGAGCGGTGTTTCCGGACCACCTTTCGGGAGTGGTCGCGATCTGTGAGGTTGCCGATCCTGTATTGGGATCGGAGATCGGCTTGTGTCTGGACTTGACCTTACGCTTGACCCGGAGCGGCAGCTTCGGCGTTTCGAGGTGATCAACGGTGCCGGCGGTCGGCGTCACTGGTCGGTGGATGACAAGGCGCGGATCATCGCAGAGACGCTGGAGCCGAATGCGATC